>CAYMPU010000040.1:0-5493 GCA_964392375.1 uncultured Ohtaekwangia sp.
TTGATGAAGTTGTCGATGATCTCTCCCTGTTCGGCGACCTTGGGACTAGGAACTTTAAGCTTCTTGCGCGTAGCCTTGATCTCTTCAATGAGTGGTGCTTCCTGGCCAGCGGATTCTGGGCTGGGAGCGGGGTCTTTTGTAGGAGCCTCTTTTGCGGATACAGGAGCTTTTGCCGGCGCCTTGGTCTTTGGTCCCTGTATGTGTAATGCCGCGTAGGCGTCGTCGAAATTATGCTTGAGCTGTTGCAGACGGTCAAGTTCTTTCGAGAGGTCTGCGATTAATGCATCGCCCTCCAGCGCAACGGTATCCAATGCCGACGCTGGTTTTGTCTTGGGCATGGGTGCTACCACGGGAGTTTCGGCAATCTTCGCAGCAACTTTTACTACTTCCGGGGCCTTAACTTCCACTGCGGGTGTTGGCGCTTGAGCCACTTCAGGTTCCACCGTACGTTCCTTGCGTGGTGCCGTCATGGCCCACTTTACGACGGACCTGTCTGTTGCATAAATGGCAGCCTTGTGCAATTGATGCTGCTGGTCAGCGGTGCTCTGGTCGCGGGTGCTGCGGGCGATCAATAATTGGATTATCTGACTGTAGGGATGCTGTGCGGAAAGGTCTTTCAGCGTGCTCAGCTCCTCAGGCGTCAGCGCTGTAAAGTTCTTGACCAGTGTGCGAAAATTGGAAGCTGTCATACCCAAAGATGGGTAAAGCTAAGCAAAATCTCAGCTCATGCAAACGACTGATGATTACCAGTTTGCTACCGTAGCGTTAAAGATATCAATCAGGATTTGATCGAAGATGGCTTTCTCCAAATCTTCCTGGATGGTGGGGAAATTGAGGTTGTTGTCGAAGTCCTTATAAAAGCTAAACGTCCGGTCTTTGAAGTTGTTCTTGGGCTCGAGGTTATCCTCGAAAGTGACCTTGACGGCGATCGTCAGGCGCGATAGTGCGGCGGTGTTGGGATCGTTGACGTTTCCGGTCGAGACCGGGGCCATGGAGTTGATGCGGTAATCAGCTACGATGCCTTCGATGTGCAATTCGGCGTTGGTTTCGATCACCCGTAAACTGGAGTTCTGGTTGTAGTAGTCCTTGAGCTTGTTGGTGAACGTTGCCCCGATATTGGCCGGAGCCAGGTCGGTATTATTAAAAAACGGCTCAATAGAAATGGTCTTTGCCGATGTCGCCGCGCCGGACATCGAGTACACACCGCAGCCATTGATGGCGGGGAGTAAAGCCAGGAGGAGCGCGAAAATCCTAATCTTCAAGTTCGTATTCTTTGATCTTCCGGTACAAGGTCCGCTCGGAGATGCCCAAATCCCGTGCCGCGTATTTTCGCCTGTTGTTGTTCTTCTGCAGTGCGCGCATGATGAGTTCTTTCTCTTTCTTTTCGATCGACAACGAATCATCGGCACTTTCGTGGGGGATGTCCTGGAATTCTTCGTCTACCTCTGCCGAAGCAACGGCGCCGCTGTTGATGTTGAGCACGACGGGCTCCTGGTCGGTCTTCTTCGGTACATGCACCTCGGAGAAAAGTTCAGGATTTTCCTGGATAATCTGGGCTGCCCGTGAAGGGTTGTTGATGCCCTCCAACACGATGCGTTTCAGTTCGTTCACGTCCTTGCGCATGTCGAAGAGTACTTTATACAGGATTTCCCGTTCGGAAATATCCTGACTTACTCCGGACGCATACAGTGCAGGCAGGGTCTTCTCCTGAGGAAGGTAGGAGCGAAGGATGTCGGCGGTGATCTCCTTCTGGTCGGTAGACAACACCGAGATCTGATCGACCAGGTTTTTCAGCTGACGGATGTTGCCGGGAAAGCGATACTTCAGAAGTACTTCCTTGGCGTCCTCGGTAAGGGATATGGGTTTCACCTTGTAGCGTTCCGCAAAATCGGAGGCGAACTTCCGGAAAAGCAGTTCGACATCCTTCCCGCGTTCGCGGAGCGGTGGCACAAAAATGGGCACGGTATTGAGGCGGTAGTAGAGATCCTCGCGAAATTTTCTGTCTTCCACTTTGCTGAGGAGGTTGACGTTGGTGGCCGCTACGACACGCACATCGGTCTTCAATACTTTCGATGAGCCCACTTTGATGAACTCCCCATTTTCCAATACGCGCAGTAGCCGGGCCTGGGTGCCCAGGGGCATCTCACCAATTTCGTCGAGGAACATGGTGCCACCATTGGTAACTTCGAAGTATCCCTTACGCGCTTCGTGAGCGCCGGTAAACGAGCCCTTTTCGTGACCAAAGAGTTCGGAATCGATCGTGCCTTCAGGAATGGATCCGCAGTTGATGGCGATGAACTGCCCATGCTTGCGCGGGCTCAGGTTGTGGATGATCTTCGAGAAGGACTCTTTTCCACTACCGCTTTCCCCGGTGATCAGCACGGTCATATCGGTCGGAGCCACCTGCATCGCAATCCGCACAGCATTGTTGAGGTGGGATGCGTTTCCGATGATGCCGAACCGCTGTTTGACGCTTTGTATTTCGTTTTCCAGATTGGCCATAGCTATGATTCTACCAGGGTTCCTACCAGCGTAGCACCGGTGCATCGCTCGATGCGTACATGGACGTAGTCACCCTTTTGTTTATTGTTCTTCGGGAAGATGACGACTTTGTTGGCTGAATTGCGCCCCTGAAGAAAGTCTTCCGATCGCTTTGAGGTTCCTTCAGCGAGCACCTTGAATGTTTTACCAATGTCGCGCTGGTTGCTCTCCCGCGAATGTTGATTTTGCTTCGCGATGATTTCAGAAAGACGTCGCTTTTTGATGTCTTCCGGTACATCATCCGCAAACTTCTTTTCCGCCAGCGTTCCCGGGCGCTCGGAGTACATGAACATGTATGCGAAGTCGTACCGGACGAGGTCCATCATCGAGAGCGTATCCTGATGCTCTTCTTCTGTCTCTCCGCAGAAGCCGGCAATCATATCGGAAGATAGTCCGGCGTCGGCGCCAAGGATTTCGCGGATGCGGTTGATGCGCTGGAGGTACCATTCACGCGAATATCCACGGTTCATACGTTCCAGAATTCTGGTGTTCCCACTTTGTACGGGCAGGTGGATGTAGTTGCAAATGTTTTCATACTTCGCCATTACCTGAAGCACCTCATCGGTGATGTCTTTCGGATGCGAGGTTGAAAAGCGGATGCGCAATTCCGGACTTACGCGCGCTACGCGTTCCAGCAGGTTTGCAAAATTTACGATGTCAGCATCGGGCCGGGTATTCAGCCGTGCCTTGTTGTTCTCTTCCTCACTCCACTTGTAGGAGTCCACGTTTTGTCCCAGCAACGTCACCTCGCGGAATCCTCTGGCGAAGAGATCCTCGGCTTCGGCGATGATGGAGTGCGGATCGCGGCTGCGTTCACGTCCACGTGTGAAGGGGACAACGCAGAATGAGCACATGTTATCGCAGCCCCGCATGATGGAGATGAAGGCTGTCACCCCGTTGGAGTGGAGCCGCACGGGGCTGATATCAGCGTACGTCTCTTCTCGGGAGAGGAACGTATTCACTGCCTTCTCACCTTCGTCAACTTTCCCGATCAGTTGGGGAAGGTCGCGGTAGGCATCCGGGCCGGCGACCAGGTCTACGATCTTTTCTTCTTCGAGGAACTTGGCCTTCAGGCGTTCGGCCATACAGCCCAGCACGCCGACCATAAGCTCTGGCTTGAGTTTCTTGAGGCCATTAATATGCTGGAGGCGGTTGCGCACCGTCTGCTCTGCCTTCTCCCGGATCGAACAGGTATTCAGAAATACCACATCAGCCTGCTCCAGATTGGATGTGGTATCAAAGCCCTGCTTTTGCAGTATGGATGCAACAATCTCACTATCAGAGAAATTCATCTGACAGCCATAGCTCTCTATATAGACTTTACGGGTATTGCCTTTATCGCTTGACGGGCTAACATGGGTAAGCTCGGCCTCCCCTGTTCCCTGCAGAATCTCCAAATCCTCAATGATGCTCTTCATTTCTGCCATAGGGCTGCAAATTTAACACTTGTTGGGCATAGATGACATCTTGGCAGACACTAATTTCACCACCATTCGGTAGCTTTGGCCTTTCTCTCAAACTATGGCCATTATCAAGTCTGTTAGGGGTTTTACCCCTGTTTTTGGAGCCGATTGCTTCCTGGCTGATAATGCCGTTGTCGTTGGCGAAGTGACTATGGGGGCCAACTGTACGGTCTGGTTCAATGCCGTGGTAAGGGGGGATGTGCACTCCATCACCATTGGCGATAATACCAACATTCAGGATGGTGCTATCATTCACTGCACCTACCAGAAGGCCAAAACGGTAATTGGAAGTAACGTGTCCATTGCGCATGCGGTCGTCGTACACGGATGTACGCTCGAGGATAACGTCCTGGTCGGTATGGGCGCGATCATCATGGACGACTGCATAGTAGGAAGCAATTCCGTTATTGCAGCGGGGGCGATCGTGCTGCCCGGCACCATCGTTGAACCCGGGAGTATTTATGGTGGTATGCCCGCTCGCAAGCTTAAGGATATTGGTCCGGAGATGCGTGAAGTCATTGCCCGCACGGCCCGCAACTATCCTATGTATGCCAAGTGGTATAACCAGTAATTGGTTATTCCCATTATATTTGCCTCCCAATTAAATTAACTATGAAGAATATCTCGTTGGTTCTCAATGGCATCCTGGCCATCGCCGTTATCGTGTTGTATTACCTCCACTTTTCGGGTCCAGGCAAAACGGACGCTGTCAGTACTCCAGCACCCAAGAGTCAGAAGTTGGCCTACATCAATTCCGATTCGGTACTCAAGTACTACGACTATTTCAAAGTCAGCCGCGAAAAACTGGAAACCAAGGGTCGCCAGTTGGATCAGGACCTGAAGTCCAGAGCGACCAGCCTGCAGGGTGAGTTTGAATCCTATCAGCGCAACGCCAGCACACTGACCATGGGCCAGGCCCGCGCAGTGGAAGAGGACCTTACCAAGAAGCGTCAGAACCTTCAACTTTATCAGGAGAGTCTATCCCAGCAAATGCTTGTGGATCAGGAGAAAATGACCAAGGAACTCTATGAAAAGGTCACTTCCTATTTGCGCAAGTATGGTGAGGAAAATGGCCTTGAGATTGTGTTCAAGTACGATGCCACCAGCGATGTACTTTTCGCCAGCGACAGCATGGATATCAGCGCTGTGGTGGTGAAGGGTCTTAATGAAGCCTACCGTCTCGAGAAAGAGCAGCCGGCCGCTAAAGAAGCTCCCAAGAAATAGGGATATAGAAATCATCAGCCAAAAGCCGGATCACCCTCCGGCTTTTTTATTTGTCGGCGAAGGATGTAACTTTCTGATATGTTGAACAAGCTGTTGTCCTATCTCAACGTCCGTGAGGAGGAGCGTGTCCAGGTGCTGCTCATGCTCGGCGCCGGGTTCTTCATGGGGATATTCCTTGCGACCTACAGTGTTGTGGCCGAGTCGTTGTTCCTCAGTACACTGGGTGACCAGCTGAACAAGGCATTCTTGCTCTCGGGTGCGTTTG
>CAYMPU010000041.1:0-9753 GCA_964392375.1 uncultured Ohtaekwangia sp.
TCTTCACCCATCGCCTCGCTCACCCGTGAGCCGGCAATAGTCATGGCGCTGAGTGTGGAGAGCAACGCGATGCTGAAGAGGGCAGAGAAGATTTGGCCGATTTCATGCCCGAAGAGTTTTTCGGCCACGACATTCCCTACGTCATTCTGGTTGGCCAGCTCCGCCATCGGCGTGGTGAGCAGGAACATCCCATTGAGCGCGAGGTAGGCAACAATGACGGTCAGCGTGCCGATCAGCAATGCTTTGGGTAAGTTCTTCTTCGCATCTTGCAGGTTGCCGGCGATGTAGGCGGCGGCATTCCAGCCGGTGTAGGCATAGACGACGAACACAAGCGCAACCGCAAATCCCGGTGAGAAGATCAACGCGGCGTCCCCGGCCTGCGGCAGGAAGCTCAGTCCGCTGCGCACATCGGTGATGAAGAAGGGTGCCAGGCAGAAGAAAATGATGAGAAACAATTTTATTGACGTAAGGATGGTCTGCATGCGTCCACCTGTCTTTACGCCGAGGAGGTGGATGGCCGATATGACGATGATGCATCCGATGGCCACGGCTTTTTGCGGGAAGGGTGTGAGGAGCGATGAGTAGGACCCAATGGCAATGGCTACTGCCGATATCGCGCCACCAAACCCTGCCACGGTGCTGATCCATCCACTGACAAAGCCGAGGGTAGGATGAAAGATCTTGCTGAGGTAGAGATATTCTCCGCCCGAGCGCTCGAGTGTCGTGGCAATCTCCGCATAGGTTAAAGCTCCACACCACGCCACCAACCCACCGAGCAGCCACAACATCAGTATCGCAAACCCCGAAGGCAATGGACCCACCTGATAGCCCAGCGAGGTGAAGACGCCGGTGCCAATCATGTTGGCGATGACGAGGGCAATGCCGACGGGAAGGGTGTATTTCGGTATGTTCGTATCTGCTGACATGGAAGATTCTCCGTTGAAGTTACAGTTCCTGGTTTCTGGTTCCAAGTTCCTGGTTACGGGTTCAGCGACCATCAAAAGGTGAACCCCACATTCACATACCCAAGGAACGTCTTCGACTGATCCCCATACATCAACGAGATCTCTATGGGGCCGATGGGTGAGCGGTATCCTCCGGAAAGCGCATACCCGCTGAGAAAGCGCCAATCGCTGGGGTCTCGACCTACAAAATCGTAGTAGCCAAAGTTGGCGCGGAAGGTGGTGATGAAGTTGGTAAACGGTTCGTACTGAATGCCGGCAAGGACAGCCGAAATGCTCCCTGTATTTACCTGATTCTCGCTAATACCGACAAACGGAATCTGGTTGCGAATGAAATCGTTGATGCCACCGACGGAGTAGAAGTTGAAGTAGGCTTCTTTGTAGTTCAGGTTGATGCCATTGTTGAATTGCCCAATGAGCGTCCACTTCCGTCCGAGAGGAAAGTACTTACCCATCTTCAGCCGGATGTGTTGGTAGTTGTTGAATCCAATGCCCAACGAGTCGGAAGAAATGGATCCGTTATCAAAGTTGAATACAAAATTGGTCTTCTGATTGAAGATGATGCCAGCCTGGAAGTCGATGTACGAGCCCACTCTGGGAAACACCTTTGTGTCAAGGCTGTTGCGTTGATAGTAGAGGTAGGCGTTCCAGTAGTCGAAGCTACCCACAAACTGCACAGTCGGCGCCACCTGGGGTTCAAGGCGTAGACCCTCGCGCGATATGCCGATACCCGACAGGGTTGTTGTGCCCATCAATTTGTAGAAACGAAGATCCAGATAACTGTACTGACTCGTGTATTCAAACTGCTGATCGAAGTTGCTGTAGATCGGGAAGCGAAACCGTTCATAATAGGCGGAAAACATCGAGCCCCACCGCTGGGCCTTGCCAAACGCCTGATCATGACGGGCCAGGATTCTTGCGTTGGTGCTCCAGTTGATCTTGACGTAGCTCTTTGAGCGGTTCAGTAGCTTGTTGCGGGTGCTTAACGTAGTAATCAAAGCGACATCGGAATACGTGTTGAAGTGCAGCCCGATTTTCACGTACGTACTCGGGTTTTCTACAATCTCGCAGCGCAGTACGGCATGACCTGGCTCGCGTGGCACAACGAAGAACGCAATCCTTCTGAAGTTACCGCTGCCAAAAGCACGACGCACCGCCTTGGAGAGCTCAGCGGCTGAATAGGTGAGTCCGGTGCGAAGACCCAGCTTGCCTTCAAAGTCTTTCTCGGTGGTATGCGTGAGCCCCTCCAATTCAAAACCATCGAGGATAATGTTCTCCGCCCTGGGAAGGCGCGTGGCCTTGGGAACGGCATCGGGGTAAAGGGCGCGGAGGGAGTCAGCGAGTTTTTTGAAAATCGGATAATACGTCTTGCCGGTTTCGATGCCAATCTGAATAATGCTGTCGGCTGCTGCGAAACTGGCGGCGGAAAATTCCTTGAGGTCTGGCTCGATCAGAAGATTGGTGAGCTTCACCTCGCGTTCAAAGTCATCGGCATCTTTGTAGAAGCCAATCTGGTAGAGCATGTCCACGGGCGTTAGGAGTTTGTCGGCGGGAAGAAGTCCTTGCGACAGGTTCACACCAATGACATAATCGGCGCCCATTTCCTTCACGTCATGCACAGGAAAGTTTCGCACAACACCTCCGTCGACGAGCACGGTGTTCTTGTAGGGCACAGCGGTGAAGACGGATGGTATGGCCATGCTGGACCGAATGGCTTTGACCAATTCACCCTCCTTGAGCACAACGGCTTTTCCCGTGGCGGCGTCGGTGGCGATGCAGGCAAATGGAATGGGAAGCTTGGAGAAGTCCTTGATGTCCTTGACCGGATAGAACAACTCACCGAAGCGAAGCCAGATTTCCTCGCCTTCGATAAAGCCGGAGAAGAACTTTGCCTTGCCCTTTTCAAACGGAATCTCCAGGGCATAGTTGGCATACTCCTTCTTCTCGTTCATGTTGATGAGCTCGATGGGTGGCCGGTTCGAGAACATACTGTTCCACTCGATGGAGTGCGCAATCCGCTCAATATCGTTTCCGGTGTAGCCGGCTGCATACAGCGCACCCATGATGCTGCCCATGCTCGTACCGGTGATCATGTCGATGCGCAGGCCTGCACTGTCGATGGCTTTCAGAATCCCGATGTGCGACAGCCCTTTGGCACCACCACCGCTGAGGGTGAGACCAATCTTTGGCCGCTGGCTCTGGCCGAAAGAGGCAAGAGAACAAAGAAGGAAGAACACAACGGGTGCGAGACGGAACATGAGGATGCGCGATGTTTACTTAAGGACCAGGGGCTCGTCCCACAGCGCATTGTTTTCTCCCCGCACTTCCAGTCGGATAACCGGCGAGGGCCCCGACCAGTCGATAAGGATCATGCCGAAGTTCTTCTCGATAACCAGCTTCCCAATGCGGTTTGGATTGGATTCGTCAACGGGCATATCCTTCCAGGTATTCTTGTTCCAGGTGTGGGTAAGTCCGCTGGATGTAAAATCATAAAGGGGCTTGTCGAGGCCAGCAATCTCCAAACGTGAGATCTCGGCAATATGCCTATCGCCGGAAAGGACCAGTGGTTTCTTTGGCTTATGCCGTGCCAGCAAGTCAAGCATGCGCTGGCGCGACTTCGGGAAGTTGCCCCATTTCTCAAAGGCGTGATCGTTGGCGATAAGCTGTATGCCCGAGCCAATGATGTGAATGTCTGCATCAGAGTTCTTGATTTCATTCTCAAACCATGCCCACTGTGCTTCGCCCAGCATGTCGCCGTCGGGATTGGGTTCATAGCGGCGGCCCTTTACCGTCGAACGGATGGTGGTGTCGCGGAATGAACGGACATCAAGCAGGATCACCTTTACCTTCTTGCCCGGGGTACCATAGGTATGTACGCTATATACACCTTCGTGGTTTCGGATGGGATCGCTCTCCGGGATATCCATAAACCGCATGAACTCGATCTTGCTTTCGTGCTTTTTCGAAAAGTTCTTCCCTCCGTCGTTTTGCCCGTAGTCGTGGTCATCCCAGGTGCCAATCACCGGGCATTGTTTCAGTAGAGCCTGATAGCTGGGCATGTTTTTCTGCAAATCATACTGGCGACGCATAGAGGCCATATCATGGGTATCGCCGTAGATATTGTCGCCGAGAAGGATACAGAGCTGCGGCTTTTGTTGAACGATGTGGGACCACATCTCGGTAGGAAGTTCTTCATTACTGCACGACCCGAAGGCGATGCAGGTAAGGGGTTGCGCATAGCCATTCACGGTGATGGCCAGCAGCAGGACGATCAGGCGAATTCTCATGGGGGGTCGAAAGGGCCATTAAAAGTAGGCAGGGGGGACGGGATTTTAACATTCCGACGATTGAAAATGCGTTGAAAAATACGGACGGGTGATTACCTTGGCGGTAGTGGCAGAATGCACTTTGTCTTTTGCCGGTCAACTATGAAAACGTCCACGCATCGCTGCCGCCCTTCTTTCGCACTGGCTTGTACGCTGGTACTCGCGATAGGCTGGCAGCTGTGCTTTTCTCAGGCGACCTATGACTCACTGACCAATGTGCCTGAGCACTATGAGAAGTTGACGAAGGCATTCCGGGCGCAGAAAGCAAGGAAGGGGAAACCAGTTATTTTTCTAGGCAATAGCATCACGGAAGGCGGCGACTGGAAGACGCTGCTGAAAGATACAACGGTGGTTAACCGGGGCATATCCGGTGATGTTACGTATGGTGTACTTCAACGGCTGGATGAGGTAACACGTCACCAGCCTTCGAAGGTATTCTTACTGATCGGCGTAAACGACCTATCCAGAAACGTCCCTAATTCCGTAATCATCCAGAATATCCTCAACATCGTCTCCCGCATCCACAGCGAGTCGCCCAAGACGCAGGTTTTTGTACAAAGCATCCTGCCCGTCAACCCCGGCCATAAGAATTTTCCGGCCCGCTTCAACAAGGCCTCCGATATCGCGGACATCAACGGGCAGTTGAAAAAGTACCATGAGGCGTTGAAGTATACCTATGTCGACTTGTATAGTCACTTCCTGGACGACAGGCTGTTGCTCGACCTCCGCTATACCACCGACGGACTGCACCTCAACCATGCGGGCTATGTTCATTGGGTGAGTTATTTAAAAAAGCAAAAATGCTTGTAGATTGGTGGCCGATATGAAGACGCATTTGTCATTTCTTTTCCTTCTCGTTTCGTTGTCCCTCTCCGCGCAGATCAAGAACGTGCTGCTGGCCGAAGAAAAGGAGGGTCGGGCCGTCCCTGGCAACCCGTCCATAATCATCAACCACAGTGAGCCGGGCAACATTGTCGCGGCGATGGGTACCGACCGGGTGGTATACACCACGGATGGCGGGAAGACCTGGAGTGAATCGACCGCCTCTTCGCCGCTGGGCAAGGGTGGCAGCGTGGGGATGATCGTTGATGCGAAGGGAAGGATCTATAATTTTCATCGTGCAGAAAGTGAAAACCCCGGCGAGGCCTTTGACCGCATCATCTGTCAGCGTTCCGATGACATGGGCAAGGAATGGAATGAAGGCTCCGTCATCGGTGGCAACTCGGGCAAGAAGCACGACAAGCTGGGGCTGGCTGTCAACGCCCGCAAGCAGATTCTGTACGCGGCATGGACGCAGTATGATCAGTATCCTTCAGAAGACCCAGGATGTCAGTCGCGCGTGATGTTCAGCATGGCTACCAATGCCGGCAACAAGTGGGACAAGCCGATTGCCGTGAGCCAGCTCCCCGGCAATTGTCTGAACGAAAGTACTTCGCCTGCGGGTGCCACACCCGCCATCGGCATGGAGGGGCGTATCTATCTTGCGTGGTCCAATCAAGGCGCAATCTTTTTCGACCGGTCGTACGATGAGGGGAAGACGTGGCTCTTCAACGATCTGCCTGTCGCGAAGCAGGAGGGAGGCTGGGTGCTGAACATTCCTGGTTTTGAGCGTACGCACAACCCGCCCGTGCTGATGATTGACAACAGTGCGAGCCGCTATCACGGTATGCTGCATCTCGTCTTTGCCGATCAGCGCGCTGGTGCGACGGACACCGACATCTGGTTCCATCGTTCCACACGTTTCGGCGACAGCTGGACGCCGCCCTTGCGCATCAACAAGGACGGTGCAGGGAAGCATCAGTTCTCACCTTCCATGGCCGTTGACCAAACAACGGGTATGGTGTACATTGTCTACTACGACCGCCGCGACTACGACGACAATCAAACAGATGTCTATCTGGCCTACTCCAGTGATGGCGGCGCCAGCTTCCGGGAGAAGAAGATCAGCGAAACACCGTTTGTCGCCACGCCAATACCCTTCCATGATCACACGGCAATCTCTGCACATAACGGGGTCGTTGTTCCAGTGTGGACACGCACCGACAATGGGAAGGTCAGTGTTTGGACGGCCATCATCACCGACGCTGAGTTGATGCAGAAGTAGCGTCGCCATTCCTTCGTTTTATCCTGGATATCTGCCGGAGTTGCTTCTCGACCCGGGCTATGGACTATTTCCCTATTTTCTTACCTTTGCCGCCTAAACAATGAAAAAACGATGGTTGCTGAGAAAATGAACTACAAAGTCAAAGACATTTCACTGGCCGAATGGGGCCGTAAAGAGATAAAATTGGCCGAGGCTGAGATGCCGGGTCTGATGGCCCTCCGCGAGGAGTTTGGCCAGAGCAAGCCGCTGAAGGGTGCCCGTATTGCAGGCTGCCTGCACATGACGATCCAGACGGCTGTTTTGATTGAGACATTGACGACCCTGGGTGCGGAAGTATCCTGGTCTTCATGCAATATCTTCTCCACCCAGGACCATGCGGCCGCTGCCATTGCGAAAGCAGGCATTCCCGTGTTTGCCTGGAAGGGAATGAACGAGCAGGAGTTTGACTGGTGCATCGAGCAGACGCTCCACGCGTTCAGCGGTGGCCAGCCACTCAACATGATTTTGGATGACGGTGGTGACCTGACCAACATGGTCCTCGATAAGAATCCCCAATTGATCGCGGGTATCCGCGGTATCTCGGAAGAGACAACGACAGGCGTTCACCGCCTCATCGAGCGCGCGAGCGCAGGTAAGTTGCCGTTGCCGGCGATTAACATCAACGACTCGGTAACGAAGTCGAAGTTTGACAACAAGTACGGTTGCAAGGAGTCGCTGGTCGACGCCATCCGCCGTGCTACGGATGTGATGATGGCAGGTAAAGTAGCTGTTGTTGCCGGTTATGGTGATGTAGGTAAGGGATCTGCCGCTTCCCTTCGCGGTGCCGGTGCCCGTGTTATCGTTACAGAGATCGACCCCATCTGCGCCCTTCAGGCAGCTATGGACGGTTTCGCAGTGAAGAAAATGGATGATGCAGTGAAAGATGCCGATATCATCGTGAGCGCTACCGGTAACCACGGCATCGTGGTAGGAAAGCACTTCGAGAAGATGAAAGACAAGGCCATCGTATGTAATATCGGTCACTTCGACAACGAGATCGATGTCGCGTGGCTGAACAAGAACGCTTCAAAGGATGAGGTGAAGCCGCAGGTGGACCTATATACCTTGAAGAATGGCCGTCAGGTGATCTTGTTGGCGGAAGGCCGTCTCGTGAACCTCGGTTGTGCTACAGGTCATCCTTCGTTTGTGATGTCCAATTCATTCTCGAACCAGACGCTGGCGCAGCTTGAGCTTTGGACCAACACGTCCAAGTACAAGAACCAGGTATACATGCTGCCGAAGCACCTCGATGAGAAGGTAGCCCGACTGCATCTCAAGAAGATCGGTGTTGAGCTGGAGGAGTTGAGCCCCGAGCAGGCCAAATACATTGGTGTGTCCGTCAACGGCCCCTTCAAGCCTGATTACTATCGTTACTAACTCTCTGCTTGCACGCGAGAGGCCCCGGGGGATTACCTTCGGGGTTTTTTTTTGCCCGTTTGAGAAGTTGACAATTGATAAAGGGCAGTTGACAAAGTGATTGGTGACGTTGACGTGTATTCTTGTCAACTGTCAACTGTTCCCCCTTGCTTTATCCAGGAGATCACTCAGCATCTTTGCCTCTTTCTGAGACAGATGGATCATCTCTTTTTCAGCTTTGTCGATGGTTGCGTCGATGGCCTTCAGCACCTTGAGCCCTGCGGGAGCGATGTGTACGTCGGTGGCGCGTTTGTCGTTGGGGCACTGGCTGCGGACGATAAGATCTTTTTTGGCAAGCCGGTCCAGCATGCGTGAGATGTCAGAATTGCGTTCCAGCATCCGTTCCTTGATCGCCGCACCCGTCATGGATTTGTTGCCTTGTCCACGAAGAATCCGCAGGATATTGAATTGTGCAGGGGTAATGCCAAAAGGCTTGAACAGTTCCTCCTGCCTGGTCGCCAGCCACCCCGACGTAAACATCAGGTTCACGACAGCCTTGTGGTAATCGTTTCTAAATTTCTCCTGCTGGATTTCGTCTTCAATTCTCATTCTATAGCGTACTGTATTCCATTCTGTGAATTATAAAATTCTCTAATTCTGACCTCATTCTTCTCATTCTTACATTCTCTAATTCTGTTCTGAAACAGGAAGGCCCCGCCATATGGCAGGGCCTCTCCCTCAACATATTCCTAAAAAATTAACCCTTAACAAATTCTCCATTGGCAATGAGCTGAATTTCTTCGCTAACCATTGCGCTGCCAGGCTTGCCGACGCCAAAGTCTACACGGTTGAATGTGCCGGTAACCTTAATACCGATCACTTTCTTACCGCGGCGATCGATGGGGCCATTGATCGCCAGGTCCAATTGAACGGGCTTGGTAACACCTTTCATGGTGAGGTCGCCAGTCAGTTTATACTTGTTGCCTTCGCCTTTTACGATCGAGGTGCTCTTGAAGGTCAGTTTGGGAAACGCAGCAGCGTTAAAGTAGCCTTCCGACTGGAGGTCCTTGTCGCGGCCTTCGCTGTCGGTATTGATACCGGCGATGTCAGCAGAAACTTCAAATACGGCATCCGAAAAATCGTCCTTCGCTGAAGTGATGGTGGCGTCATAGGTCTTGAACGAGCCATTGACTTCAGAAATCATCAGGTGCGTAATGCCAAAGCCTAATTTGGCGTGTGACTTGTCGACATTCCAGGTTTGCGCCGTTGCACTGGCTGCGATCAATAGAAGCGCAGCAATCATGTTCATTCTTTTCATGTGTTGGTTTTTGTTGTTTAAGGTCAGATGGAATTTGCCAGCATGGCTCACTTCACGTGTCTTTTTTGATTATACAAGAGTAAGGGGTTTATGGAAATATATGTTTAAACACGTAATTGGTTTTATTCAAAGACCTGATTATCAAGCCCAAATATTTGTTAACGATTGTTTAACGGGTTCTCGCTTCATTTCCACATCCCCCAATCTGGGCCACAAGGCCCCATAACCATTCCGGGAACCTTCATACAGAAACCGTGCCCCAATAACAGCTATAAGTTGAACCAGTAGGTGAACTTGATCACGAGCGACCTCAATTTCGGCGCACCCACGTAGAAGAAGTCACCATTGATATTCGTTTCCGCGAAGTAGTTGTCGGTATAGACCAGGAACAGGTCGGAAACAGGGGCAAAGCGCCACTGCAGACGGGAGTTGATGTTCAGGTTCTGAATCTGACTGTTGTATTGAACATACGTCGTCCAGAACACTTTGCGTGAGAATGTCAGGTCTACACGGGGCCCAATCAGTACCAGATCGGCGCTGTTGTAGGGTTGCGGAAGCCGGATGCCGTTGTAGGAGAAGTCCATGGAGAGCACGGCGTAGGGCTGGAGCCGGTAATTCAGTCGGCCGGCAAGGTTCATCCGGTAGCCG
>CAYMPU010000042.1:0-19682 GCA_964392375.1 uncultured Ohtaekwangia sp.
TATATATTGTCCGCAGTCTCCATCATGCGGGCATGCACGGACTCTGGTTTCATGCCAGCTCCTTTGTACTTCGATACGATAAGTGCGGCAACACCGGACACGTGCGGACACGCCATCGAAGTACCGGACAGGGTAGTGTAGTTACCCAGATGCCGGGGGTAGGTACTGTAGACCTGTGAGCCGGGTGCGCTGATGTCGATCCAATCGCCATAGTTTGAAAAATAGGATCGGATGTCCTTGTGGTCGGTAGATGCAACCGCGATAACGGGTGGATACGAAGCAGGAAATCCAAGTGCCGGATTCCAGGAATTCTTGTTCCCGGATGCAAAGACGACAACCCCTCCGGCCATAGGTCCAACCTGAATATTCTCTTCGAACCGTTCATTGGAATTGTCGAAGCCGGCTCTGGCAATGAAGTAGTCAATGGCGGCATAGATCGCCGTTGATCCGCCGCCCCAACTATTCTGCGAAATGACGGCCCCGTTGTCTGCGGCATACACAAACGCATCTTCAAAGCCGGCAAAGGTGGTGACGCCGAATGTCTCGCACGACATGATGCGAACGCCGTTGGCAGTTCCGGATCCTCCGGCGATCCCGGAAACACCAATACTATTATTGGTAACTGCGCCGATTGTCCCGGCTACATGCGTCCCGTGAAAATCGGGATGTATGGTCGGCGTATTGTCCCCAAATCCGTAACCATGAACATCATCGATATAGCCGTTATTGTCGTCATCAATATTATTCCCGGGGATTTCGTCGGCATTGTTCCACATGGCGCCGTTGAGGTCGGGGTGCAGATAGTCAACACCGCCGTCGATGACCGCGACGATAACCTCGTTGTTTCCAGCTTCAACTTGCCAGGCCTGAAGCAGCTTGATGTCAGCGCCGGGAGTACCGCCGCTCTGGCCCAGGTTGTTGTAATGCCATTGGTAACCGAACAGCGGGTCGTTGGGTGCTCCGGCAAGCGAACTGGGGGGAGCCTCGGGGCTGTCTGCGTCAGGACTGGAAACGATTCGGTAGGGTTTCCGCACGCGTTCCACTCTTTCAAAATTTCCAGTAGCGAGGAAATCGTCAGCAACACGTGATGCCGACTGGTTCGAGTCATACTCAATTTCATACCACAAATGAAGTCCGAAGGCTTCGTGAGCTTTTTCGAATTTCGGCGACGGACGGAAAATTCGACGCAGGCTGTGCACGCCGGATCTTGCGGCAATGGCATCGAGGCTGCTGATACCGGTTGATAGGGTTCCGCGTGAGGTCTGCTGGACTTTCATCCGGCTCACAGCGGTAGTCTGATCGGCCTTAAACTTCACCTGAAGGACGCCCGCACGATATCGTTCCTGCGCATGTGCGTGAAGGAATGCCATCGTGAGCACCAATGACAAGCAGCAGTGGCGAAATAACCTCATCGGGGGGTACCGTTTGAGTCGTTAAATTATGAAAACCCCCTGTAAATACCCGATCAACTGGATTTGTAATCCATGTACTTTGCCTCCTTCTGGCGCTCAACATCCTCCTTTTCACGCTTGATTCTCACTTTTGCCACTGGACCGACCATGATCGGCACAGTCTCTACTTCGACGTTGGCAAGTTCCAGTCCATACATCTCTTCAGTGGATAGGCTCCATTTCTTGATGAAGCGATAGCCCTGGATGATCAGGTTGTCAAATGTGGATATCTCGCTGTCGACAGAGGCGAGTGAATGCAGGATGATGAACTTGAAGTCGGCCGGCATGCTGTGCTTGCGCAGACTGTCGTAGTGACTGACCAGGTCGATCTCGGCGTTCTCGGCCATGTCGTGGAGGATGCGGGCGAACAGGAGGTTCACACGGTGATCGGCTTTGAATCCCAGTTTGATCCGTACAAAGAAGCATTTGCGAGGTACAATGGTATCAACCGAATATTTGGATGTGTACGGACTGTCTACGGTATCCACATGCAGGAACCAATACACGTCGGCGCGCTTGGGACGTTTCTTGAAGATGGAGTATATGATGTTCGAGTCAATGTACCTCTTGCTGTCGGCGACAGCCATGAACACCAGATTGGTGGCTTCTTTGGGAATGGTTGTGTCGGCCTGCAGATCGCCGATGAGGGGAATGTAATGTTTCAAGTCGACAAACTCCGTATGGCGGTCGCGCAGACCCCGAGCCTTGAGGAGGATGAACATCAGCAGGAAGAAAATGAAGGCAATGACGAAGGTGAATGAGCCGCCGTGCTTGAATTTGTCGAGGTTGGATACCAGGAACATCCCTTCCAGGGTGAAGAATAACATGGCGAGTATGGATGAACGGAACGTCGACTTCTTTACGGTCGTGAAGTAGTAGACCAGCAGTGTGGTGGTCATGAGCATGTCGAACGTGATGGCCAGACCATAAGCGCCTTCCATGTTCTCCGATTTCCCAAAGCGCAACACAACGAGGATCGTGCCGGCCAGCAGCAACCAGTTGATGGCGGGGATGTAGATCTGGCCCTTCATCTGACTGGGATAGCGCACGCGTGTGCTGGGCCACAGCTTCAGTTTCATGGCCTCGTTCACCAGCGTAAAGGTTCCGGAGATCAACGCCTGACTGGCAATGATGGCCGCTGCAGTCGCGATGATGATGGCAACGATGAGTAAGGACTCCGGGATAATGGAATAGAAGGGAATACGTCCGTTGAGGAGTTGCCCGTTGTTTGAAATCAACCAGGCCGCCTGTCCGAAGTAATTGAGCAGCAGACAGATTTTTACAAACACCCAACCCATCCGCACGTTGCTCTTTCCCGTATGACCAAGATCGGAGTACAGTGCTTCTGCTCCCGTCGTACACAGGAAAACGGCGCTCAGCAGCCAGAAGCCGCCGGGGTACTGGGTGAGCAGATCCCAGGCGTACATGGGGTTGATGGCTTTGAGTACGGAAGGATTTTGTACCAGTTGTACGGCGCCGAAGAAACCAATGAAGAGAAACCAGGTAAGCATGATGGGCCCAAAGGTCTTGCCCACAACGTTGGCCCCGAACTGCTGGAAAACAAAAATGAGAATGAGAATGGTAATGACGATGGGCACCGTTGGAATCTCCGGGTAGTCGATGGTAAGACCTTCGATGGCGGCGGAGATACTGAATGCTGGTGTGATAAACCCGTCGGCGATGATGGCGGCACAACCGATAATGGCAGGGAAGATCACCCAGCCGGCCTTGAACTTCCGCACGAGTGCGTACAAAGCAAAAATTCCACCTTCCCCTTTGTTGTCAGCGTTGAGGGCGAGGTAGATGTATTTTGTTGTGGTAATGAGCGTCAGTGTCCAGAACACACACGAGGCGCCGCCGAGCACGAGATCTTCG
Source organism: uncultured Ohtaekwangia sp. (assembly GCA_964392375.1). Taxonomy (GTDB): domain Bacteria; phylum Bacteroidota; class Bacteroidia; order Cytophagales; family Cyclobacteriaceae; genus ELB16-189. Next base: position 3,327 of record CAYMPU010000042.1, read on the forward strand.
CTGATGACGGAGGTTCCAACAATGGATCGGAACACGTACAGGGGCGAGGTTCCGATATCACCATAGATAATACCCAGGGATATCAGGACGCCGGCGACGGTCAGTTCGTACTTACTGTGTTTGGTTTCGTCCATGCTTACGCAGACTGTTCGTTTCTTGGTTTCCCGATGATCAGGCGGTTACTCCGATCATAGGACAAATAACTGAAAAACCAGCTGAAGAAGGTAAAGACTTTGTTCTTAAAACCGGTAATGGATAGCAAATGGATAAACATCCACACAAACCAGGCGAAGAAGCCCTGTGTCCTGAAGTGGCCAATATCCACCACAGCCCGGTTTCTTCCTACGGTGGCCATGCTTCCCTTGTCGCTGTACTGGAAGGGCTTCATACTTTTTTTCTGGATGAGCCGCTCGATATTATCAGCCACCCGCTTGCCTTGCTGCATGGCGGGAGGGGCCATCTGTGGGTGGCCTTTGGGAAACTTGGGATCGCCTTCCATCAATGCCACATCGCCCACGGCGAAGATATTGTCAAAGCCCTTGACGCGGTTATACTCGTCAACGAGGAAACGGTTGCCTCGCGTAATGGCTTCGGGTCTTAGCCCGGCGATAGGATTTCCTTTCACGCCCGCGGCCCAGATCACCGTACGTGAGACGAGACGCTCATTTTCATTGAACTTCAGTTCATAACCGTCATAGGATTTTACCGCGCAGTTCAGGCGTACATCCACACCCATCTCTTTTAGGTACTGCAGCGCCTTCGAGGAGGCTTTCTCCGACATACCATTCAGCAACCGCGGCCCAGCCTCGATGAGGTGAATGTCCATGTGTGACAAGTCCAGCTCGTTGTAGTCTTTCGGAAAAACGTGCGTCTTGAGTTCGGCCAGGGCGCCGGCAAGTTCCACGCCCGTAGGTCCACCGCCAACGATGACGTAGTCCATGAAGCTGTTCATCTGCTCTTCATCGTCGACAAGCAGCGCATTTTCCATGTTGCGCAAGATGTGATTCCTGAGTTGAATGGAGTCTTCAATGGTCTTCATGCTGAGTGCGTTCTGCTGCACGTCCGTCATGCCATAGAAATTGGTCGTGGCACCGGAGGCGATCACGAGGTAGTCATACTTGGCCTTACCAATAGACGTTTCGATGGTGTTCTCTTCAGGCGTAATGTGTTTTACTTCACCTAGTCGGAAGTAGAAATTCGGCCGATGGGAGAAGCGTTTTCGCAATGGAAACACGATCGAACTGGTTTCCAGTCCGGAAGTCGCCACCTGGTACAAGAGTGGCTGGAACGTGTGATGGTTATGCTGATCGAAGAGTACGACTTGCGCCTTGACATGCTTCAGATTTCGCACGACTTCCAGTCCGGCGAACCCACCCCCGATCACAATAATTCGGGGTCCGCCCAGGTCAGCAATGCGCGTTTGAGCGACGATTTGGTTGGGCATCAATTAAGGTCAGAAAGGGTCAAAACCGGGGCGAATTTACTCGATTGCCGTAGATTTTGTCGTTTCATCTAATATTTATTTGGGGGTCCATCTGCGGCGAAAAAAAGGGACGTATTTTTGCGAACCAAGATGGGGAAATAGGAAACGAGCCATGTTGCATGATCACCCGATTGGAGGATCATTGTCCTGGCGAATTTGCTGGAACCTTTAACAAACAAAATAATAACACATGAAACATGTATTGATTGCTGTCGCGTTGAGCGCAGTATTAATGAGTTGTGGTGGTGAAGCCGAACGCCTTAAGGGCCAGGTGGATTCCCTCCAGAACGAACTGCAGGTGAGTCAGCAAATGGCTCAGACCCTGCAAGAGGTGGGTACACTGATGGACTCCATTGACGCGAGCCGCCAGATGTTGCGTGTCAATGTCATCGAAGGCACTACGTATTCTGACTACACGTCCCGGATGAAGGACCTGAACAACTACGTGAAGGAAACCCAGTCAAAGATTGGTGACCTCGAGAAGTCGCTGAAGAAGTCCAAGGCCAACAACAATGCCTTCGCCGCAACGATCAAAAAGCTGAAGGCTGACCTCGAGACCAAGAACCAGGAGATCGGCGCGCTACAGCAGCGTGTTGAAGAGCTGGGCAACCTGAACGAAAACATGAAGATCACCATCGACATGCAGGAGGCTGAGCTGAACGACAAGTCGGCGCAGATCGAGGAGAAGACTCAGGAGCTGGCGCTGATCGAGGCGCGCATCCAGGAACTGATGATCCAAAGCAAGATGAGCGAGGCAGATTCTTACTTTGCCCGTGGTGAGGCTGTGGAAGAAGCAGCCAACCGCACGAAGCTTGCCCCGCGCAAGAAGAAAGAGACCTATAAGGAAGCCCTCGAATTATACAAGAAGGCGCTGTCACTGGGTAGCGATAAGGCGCAAGCCAAGATTACGGAGCTTGAAAAGAAGATTAACTAGCCAGGAATAAAGTCGAAGGTCTTAGGTCGAAAGTTGAAGGTTTAAGGTCGAAGACGAAAGCAAGAGACCCTGTTCCGAGAGGAGCAGGGTCTCTTTGTTTTATTACACAGCGATGATCAATCGATCGCTACGAGGTATACCGTGTACGCAACATATCCCGACAGCATGAGCAAGGCCTCCCAGCGATCGAGCTTTCGGGTGTTCAGGGTAAACATGAAAACCATGAGCATGACGGTCGACGCCATCAACACCTGGAGATCAAAATTCATCGACGTGTTGTATTGTATCGGATTGACAAATGCGGTGATACCCAGGATGAAGAAGATGTTGAAAATGTTTGACCCTACAACATTGCCGATGGCGATATCGGTTTGCTTCTTATAGGCTGCAACACACGAGGTTGCCAGCTCGGGCAGCGATGTGCCGGCGGCAAGGATCGTGAGACCAATCAGCTTCTCACTCAACCCAAAGTGATGCGCTATTTCTATGGCATTGTCTACAACCAGTTCGCCACCGCCAATGAGCATTGCCAGACCGGCCAGCACCATACCCACCGACATCGGCGTGCTGTATAATTTGATCGGATCGCCTTCGTCCAGATCTGCGGTGGTACGCATGGTCCGGTAGATGTAGAAGAGAAATCCAACAAAAAAGGCAAGAAGGATAATGCTATCCATCCTCGACAGCACACCACCATAAGGGGCTGACGCCGATGTGTCACCCCATAACATAGAATCATTCACCAGAGCAAAAAGAATGAAGGCAGCCAACAACGAAAGAGGAACTTCATACTTTACCGTATTGCGCTGAACGACGAGTGGGTAAATAGTGCCGGCTATACCCAGAATAAAGAGCAGATTGAAGTTGTTGCTCCCAATCACGTTGCCGAAAGAAGCATCATTCTTTCCCTCCATGGCTGATAATAGACTAACGATCAGCTCAGGCATGGATGTCCCGAAAGCAACCACGGTCAACCCAATGGCAAGATTCGATATTCCATTTTTCTTGGCGGCTGAGGAGGCGCCACTGACCAGGAAGTCAGCGCCCTTGATCAGGACAACAAAGCCAACGAGCAGGAGAAGAATGGGGTATAACATGGGTATGACAGGGTTTAGGAATCGAAATATAAGACCATTTTCTATAATTAAAAGGTCAAACACCAAGGATGACTGGGAAGGAAAAACCAGCCGCTGCGCTGTGTATATCCCCTGAAGACTACTGGGGTTCGTTCTTGTAGGTAATCATGCGCAACGGGATGGCCAGGGAAATGCCCTCGCGGTCGAATCGTTCCTTGATGGCCTTATGAAGCTCTACCTTCATTTCAAACCCTTCATTCGGATTCCTTGCCCAGGCGTAACCGCGCAGTTGGGTAGCCAACTCCGTGAAGCCCATCACCCGCACCATCACCGCGTGCTCTCCCTTGGCGCGCTCGGCATCGGAACGGTTGTCGATGTTGTAGGGGCTCTTCACGGTCTCTTCCTGGATGATGGCCTGCGCCCTGGAGATGTCCGACTCGAGGGAAATATTGAACTCCAGGAACATACACACCTTTTCTTCGATGATGGTGGAATTGACAATCACCTCGTTGCTGATCACCGTATTGGGAATGACAATGCGGCGGTTTTCAAAGTCCTTGATCACAGTATGCCGCAATGTGATATCTTCCACATCACCACTGTATAGCTGCCCGATTTTTACACGATCGCCAACGCTGAACGGTCGGAAGATGACCAGAAACACGCCGCTGACGATGTTGGAGAACGCTGACTGTGATGCAAAGCCTACGATGGCCGCAAGGATCCCCGCACCGGTCATCAACGTATCGCCAAAGGCTCGCAGGGGAGGTATTGACCGGAAGATGATGACGATGGCCGTCAGGTAGATGAGGAAGTCACTGGCGTTCTTGAAGAAGTTGTACCGTGTCGGATCTACTTTTAGTTTCTGAGCCGCCGTTCGGAAAAACCGGCCGAGCAGCATGCGAATGATCCGGCCCAGAAGGAAGGCCACGAACAGCACGATCAAGGCAAAGACAACCTGCTCCCATTGTTCATCAAATGACTTCATCCCATAAAAATAGGGAATAGTCCATAGGTTGAGCGCTCCCTTCCTGAAAATTACTGTGTGGCGCAGGGCTCCACTATTGACTATCTTGCCGCGATGACGTTGAAGCTCGAAGATATTAAGGCGCCGATTGCGCGGGAGATGGAGGAATTCGAACAGAAGTTCCGCGCCTCGATGCATACCCGCGTGCTCCTGCTCGACAAGATCATGAACTACATCGTCAAGCGTAAGGGTAAGCAAATGCGGCCCATGTTCATCTTCCTCAGCGCCGGCACCTGCGGAAAGATTACCGAGTCCACCTTCCGGGCGGCGTCACTGATCGAACTCCTCCATACCGCATCCCTGGTACACGACGATGTCGTCGATGACGCCAACTACCGCCGTGGGTTCTTTTCCATCAATGCGCTCTGGAAGAACAAGATCGCCGTGCTGGTAGGGGATTTTCTTCTGGCCCGGGCACTGATGCTCTCGGTGGAAAACAAAGAGTTTGATCTCCTGACCATCGGCACCGAATCGGTAAAAGAAATGAGCGAGGGCGAACTCCTGCAAATGGAGAAAGCCCGCCAGCTGGACATCAGTGAGGATATCTACTTCGAGATCATCCGGCAGAAAACGGCGTCACTGATTGCCTCCTGCTGCGCCATGGGCGCAAGTTCTTCAGGTGCCGACCCCGCCACTGTCGCACGGATGAAGGAGTTCGGAATGCGCATCGGAATGGCCTTCCAGATCAAAGACGATCTCTTCGACTACGGAGATGATAGCATTGGCAAGCCGGTGGGCATCGATATTAAGGAGAAGAAGATGACGCTACCCCTCATCCACGCGTTGTCCAAAGCAACGTGGCTGCAAAAGCGCAAGATCATCGGCATCGTGCGCAATGAAAGTGACAAGGTGGGCAAGGTGAAGGAAGTGATCGAATTTGTCAGGGCGTCCAACGGCATCACGTATGCCAAGCAAGTGATGGAGCGCTATTATAAGGAGGCCCTGGCTATGTTGTCTGAATTTCCGGAGTCGCCCTACAAAGAGTCGCTGGCGAACCTGGTACAGTTCACGATCGATCGGTCAAAATAATCGGCTGTCTTAGCGAACCTTGTCGCGGCCGGCTTCCAGCACGGCGTAATTCTTCCAAGTCTGGTAGGTAGCCTGGTCCAGTGTGTGATCAGCAGGTCCAGTGTTGGAAGGGGCGAAGTTACCCTCTTGCTCCCACCACTTCTTCGCATTCTCCTTGGCCGTACTCTTGTCAACGTCGAAATAGTTGATCACAGAATCGGAAACGATCCACGGCTTTGGAATTGACGCATACTTGTCGAAGATCATGGACCGCATCTGCGTACCGCTGGCCTGGTTACGGAAGTGGGAAACCGTATAGCTCATGGTCTCCGGCTCTGTCATGATCAAGTCCCAATATTTCTTGCTGGAGACGATTTGCGAGGTCGTGAGGAGATAGCCAAAGCCCTTTTCCAGGGGTTCTTTGGTGATAGGACACGTAGCCCGGAATTCCTTCTTCTTCTTGCCGAACAGTGAATCTAAAAGGGCCATGACGGTATTGCGTTGTATGTACTACTTAGATACTCCACAGGGTGCAAATGGTTGCATCGGAGATGTTAAATTTTAGGAAAATGGTCGCAAATCGACGGAAAACGGTGGTGAACTGTTACCGTCAATGCCCTGGGCTGGTGCCTTTGGCCTTTGCCGCTGCCTTTCGCTGCTCGAATTTCTCGTAGTTGGTGAGAAATTCCTCAACCCGGTCTACAGGCAAACCCTTGGCGATGATCTTCCGCTTATCGTCCAGAATGTAAAGCATCGGAGTGGTCTCAGCGTAGTAGGAGCTGAACAGCGACCCGGAATAACTTCGGGGCCCATTGACGGTAATCCACGGCATCTTCATGTCACGGATATAGTCACGCATCTTTTGCATTGAGGTGTCGAGGCTAACGGCAAATACTTCCAGGTTGTACTTGTCTTTACCCTTGCCGTAGAAATTTACCAGCTTCGGTGTCTCTTCCTTACAATGACCGCAGTCGGGATCGAAGAAGAATACCACGGCGTATTTCTTACGGATATCATACAGTGCCTTGCGCTGAAAGTCCTTGTCCTGCATGATCAGGTTGGCACCGACCTTACCCACCAGACTGGGCCGCAGTTTGTCGGCGTAGTCTTTCACGGACTTCTTCATGGAGGAATTTATCCAGAAATCCATCTCGCCGCTGGCGTAGTACTTGTCGTACAACCGCACAAACACTTCATCGAGGCCCATAATGGCAGGCTTCTGGTATTTGTAGATACACGTCCACACGAGAAACTTGTAGGTTTCCTTGTTGTGCTTCACGCGAAGTGCGAGGTCGTCGATGGCTGCCATCAGGCTGTCGGGGATCTGCGGCACCAGCTTATCCAAATACTCATTCAGCTTCTCCTGATACACCGGCGTGGGCATGCGCTCCAAGGCATCGTCGGCAAGATCGAAGTTGTCGAAGAAATGCTTGCGGTAGTATTTATATTGGAATGTGGAGTCAATCCGTCCATTGGCGTCCTTGGGGGGATCAGGAATCTCCACGCGCCGGTTAATCTTCAGCAATTTTGCAGTTAATGTGTTGGGATATTTTGCGATTAGCTCGCTCTGGTGATCCTGAACTTTCTTATCCACTTTGGCGTAGGCTTCCCGGGCATCTTTCTTCTTGTCTTCTGTCAGGGTGCTGTCTTTCAGTATGGCGATGTAGGGCTGCGCCTCTTTGTGGCGATCGCCATTGAAGATCATGTTTTCGAAAAAGAGCTTGTTGTCTTCGTCGCCGGTCACCTTCATGTTGCGAACGTAATCCGCAGAGCTGGTCTCCATGGAAAACCGCTGATTCTTGTAGACGAGAAAGCCTGGTTCAAAGATTTTCGTGCGGTTGAGGACCAGGAAGTAGATGCCCCGCTCCAGCGCCTTGGGTCCCGTGAAAGAAAATCGCCCACTGGCATCCGACTTTGCAGTATCGCGGACAAACGTGCTCTCACCGAAATAATAGCCGAGATAGACGGTCGTGTCTTTCAGTTCCTTGATGGTAAAGTCAATCTTGTAACCATCCTGGGCAATCAATGATGCCGGGATGAGCGCAAAAATGAGGAGGAGGGTTTTCTTCATACGGGTCGCAATTTCCAAATTTTCCATGTAACCGCAATTAATGTTCCAACCTCGGTGGCAGGTGACCACCCCGGTAGGACTCCTTCTACTTTTACGTTATTTTGCGGCGTTTAGCCATGTCAATACAGGTATCCCGACTGACAAAATCGTACGGCAGCCAGCGGGCCGTCGATGATATCTCCTTTACGGTAAGGGAAGGGGAGATCGTCGGCTTCCTCGGACCCAACGGCGCGGGTAAGTCGACGACCATGAAAATCATCACGGGCTATCTGCCGCCCACCAGCGGTACCGCCTCGGTCAACGGTAAGGATGTCACCCGTGTTCCCATGTACGTGAAGCGATGCACCGGCTACCTCGGCGAACACAACCCCCTGTATCTGGACATGTATGTGCGCGAGTACCTTGCGTTTGTGGCAGGTATCTATGGCATTCCTTCAACACGTCGTAACGACCGGGTGGAAGAGATGATCGGCCTCTGCGGACTGGCCATCGAGCAAAACAAGAAGATCGGTATGCTCTCCAAGGGCTACCGCCAGCGCATCGGCCTGGCCCAGGCGCTCATCCACGACCCGCAGGTTCTCATCCTTGATGAACCTACCTCGGGCCTCGATCCCAACCAGCTGGTTGAAATCCGGAAACTGATTAAGACCGTCAGTGCCAACAAGACGGTTTTGTTCTCCTCGCACATCTTGCAAGAGGTCGAAGCGCTTTGCGAGCGTGTCATCGTGATTCACCGCGGTGCCATCGTCGCCGACGACCGTCTGGAAAACCTCACCCGCAAAAGGCAGCACGTTGTCATTATTGAATTTTCCACACCGGTAGCCGAATCAACGCTGATGCAGGTCGAAGGTGTCGCCTCGGCAACAAGAATCTCCGACACGAAATACCGCATCGCGGCAACGTCCGGTCATGACATCCGCACATCGCTCGTCCGGTTTTCGGGTGATCATAATTTGCCCCTGGTGGGATTGACGCAGGAAGAGACATCGCTGGAGTCGGTATTCAGTGAACTTACGCGCGCTGGCGCAAATGTCGAATAGGATGGTCCGCATCTTCCTCAAAGAGATCAACAGCTTCCTCGATTCCCTCATCGGATACGCGGTGGTGGTCGTCTTCCTAGTCGCCATGGGTTTGCTCGTGTGGGTGTTCCCCGAAACGTCCGTCCTCGACTACGGATTTGCCGACATGGAGACTTTGTTTTCCCTCGGACCCTTTGTCTTCATCTTCCTCGTGCCGGCCATCACCATGCGGAGCTTTGCCGAAGAGCGCAAAATGGGTACCCTCGAGTGGCTCCTCACCAAGCCGATCACCGAAGGGAGTATCGTCATGGGCAAGTTCCTCGCCGCGGTGTGCCTGGTCATCGTCGCATTGCTTCCTACACTTATCTATTATATGACGCTCTACCAGCTGGGCAACCCGGTCGGCAACATCGACACATCGGGTGTCATCGGGTCTTACATCGGCCTTACACTCCTGGGCGCCGTGTTTTGTGCGCTGGGTATCCTGGCCTCTACACTCGTCGCCAACCAGATCGTGGCGTTCATGCTGGCGGCATTGCTGAGCTTCCTATTCTACACTGGGTTCGAGTCGGCCTCACTGCTGGTAGCCGACGGCAACATGGCGCTCTTCGTCCGGCAGTTGGGCGTCCGCTATCACTTTGAATCCATGAGCCGCGGGCTGATCGACAGCCGCGATCTCGTATACTTCTTCAGCCTTGGCGGTGTACTGCTGCTATCGGCCAAAACCGTTTTATCCAGCCGATCATGGTAGCGTGGCAGAGTAGAAAGACCGGCGACCTGCTGTTGCTCTTCAACGGGCTCATGCTCGCTGTCGTGCTCGTGCAACTGGCGTCGCTGTACTTCTTCCGCATCGACCTCACCGGTGAAAAGCGCTACTCGATCAAGACCGCAACGGTCACGCTGCTCAAAGACCTCGACGACGATGTATATGTAGACGTCTACCTGGAAGGAGAGCTCAACGCTGAATTCCGTCGCCTGCGCAAAGCCATCCGTGAGACGCTGGAGGAGTTTCGTGTGTATTCAGATAACAAGGTTCATTACCAGTTCTCCGACCCCCTGGCCGCTGCAGGCGCCAACGCACAGCAGGAGTTCATGGCCGACCTCGTCGCCCGTGGCATCAAGCCGCTGAATATCATCGACTCCAAAGACGGCCGCCGCTCAGAGAAAATCATCTTCCCCGGCGCGTTGGTCTCTTTCGGTGGCATGCAAACGGGAGTCATGCTGCTCAAGGATCAGGTCGGAGGATCCCAGCAAGATATTAACCGCGCCATCGAGGGACTGGAATTTGAATTGGCCAACGCCATTCATCAGCTGACCGTCACCAACCGCAAGCGCGTTGGATTTGTTGCCGGCCACGGTGAACTCGACAGCCTGCAACTGGCAGGCCTGCGCGATGGACTATTGCCCCTGTATGACCTGGATATGAAAGCCAGCCTGCGGCAGCGGGTCGATGAGAAAGCCTATGATGTATTGGTAGTCGCTAAACCTCAGTCGAAGTTTACCGAGCAAGAGAAATATATCATCGATCAGTATGTATTGAATGGAGGTAAGCTGGTCCTGTTGCTCGACGCCGTGCGGGTGGATATGGACAGCGTTGCGCAAGGCGACTACTTTGCTTTTCCCTATGACCTCGGACTAGACGATTTGTTATTTCAATACGGCCTCCGGATGAACAAAGACCTCGTACAGGATCTTGTATCGCTGCGCTATCCGGTGGTTACTGGCAACCTCAACGGGAAGCCGCAGATTACACCCATCGAGTGGCCGTATTTTCCGCTGGCGAACCAGTATGCAGCACACCCGGTCACGCGCAACCTGGATGCTACGGCGCTGCGGTTCGTGAGCAGTCTCGACTCAGTCAAGGCCGTCGGGATTCGGAAGACGCCCATCATCTTCTCGTCGACCTACACGCGCAGAGTGAGCGCGCCGCTGAAGATCAATGTCAACGATCTGCGGAAAGAAATCACGCCGCAGAACTTTGCCTCGGGGTCTATACCCGTGGCCTATCTCCTGGAAGGGCGCTTCACCTCCTTATATAAGAATCGCTTTTTGCCGGATGGGGTTGACTCAGTGGGTAACAAGACCAACGGTGAGCCGACACGAGTAGTCGTCATCGCCGACGGAGATGTAGCCCGCAACGATATCAGTCGCAGGACGGGACAGCCTGTCGAGTTGGGCTTTGATGCGATCACGAGCCATACGTTTGCCAACAAGGAACTCCTGATGAACATGATCGCCTACCTCACCGACGATTCAGGCCTCATCACCGCGCGTACCAAAGAGATTCTCGTGCGGCCACTCGACAAGGAGAAGGTGAGGAGCTCCCGAACACAATGGCAGCTGATCAACCTGGGATTGCCGTTGTTGTTGCTGGTAGCTCTGGGAGCAAGCAAGGCCTATTTTAGACAGCGGCGTTACGGTCGCTTCACGTCAACGGGAGAACAGCATGGACGATAAGCGCAACAAATATCTTGCAGCATCGCTCGGCGCGCTCATCGTGTTGTCGGTGGTGCTGTTTATGACTACGCGAGAAGACGACCGGCCCGTAGTAGATCCCGCTTACTTCGCTGTGGCCGAAACAGAAAAAGTGGATCGCGTGCAGCTCATCCGTGCGCGGGATACCGTCGATCTCACATTTGACGGAACACGCTGGAAGGTGAACGGCCGATGGGATGCTGACGTGCAGATGATCAAAGTATTGATGGCCACCCTTCGTCAGGCCGAGCCGCACCGGCCTGTAGCGGCTGCCATGACGGACACCGTGCGGAAGCAACTCACGCAACGTGGAACGCAGGTGATCATTTCCGAAGGCGGTATGGCACAGCAAAAATTTCTTGCCGGCGGGAATGTAGGTAAGTCGGAGGCTTGGTTTCTTCTTGAAGGAGATGATCAGCCGTTTGTCATGGTCATTCCCGGCTATCGCGTGTATGTGTCGGGCATCTTCGAACTGAAGACATCCGGCTGGCGCAACAAGCGCATCTTTGATTTCAACTGGCGGAACTTCAAGTCGCTCACCTCCGTGTATCCCCGTGAGCCGAAGGAAGGGTTCACCGTAGAGATGCGGCAGCGCTACTTTGGTATCCGTGAGCTGGAGCAGGAAGACACCACCAAGTTGAACGACTACCTCGACGCCGTGTCGCTCTTACTGGCCCGCCGGTTTGTCGACCCTGGCGATGCCACTGCCGATAGCCTTACCAGCAAGGGATCCGTCGCCAGCCTTGAAATCCGTGACATCGCCGACCGCACCTTTGGCCTGGAGCTGTTCGCCCCACGTAAGAACGATCAGGAAGTCTACGGCCGGACGTCGGATGGGCAAGTGGTGACGTTTGACAGGGAGGATGTAATGGCCATAGTGCGACGGAGGTCCTACTTTATCCCTTAAATGGCTTTTGGTCCCGATGGCTATCGGGATTAGCTTTTGGCGATTGGCAGCTCTCCCAAGGCGTGGGAGCATGTAGCCGTTTAGAGAGTCCGCCAAAAGCCAATAGCCAACACCCAACCCTCCTTCGCGAGGCGCTTCGGCGGGCAGGCAGCCCATTTCCCACTTTCTATTTTCTTCCTACCTTAGCCCCTGCAACCATAACCACGTACGTACATGAAGTTCATCGTCAACTCCAGCTACCTGCTGAAGCAATTATCGTATATCAACGGAGTGATCACCGCCAACCCGGTGGTACCCATCCTGGAAAACTTCCTCTTCGAGATTGACAAGAGCCGGTTGACGGTGACCGCCTCCGATCTGCAGACCTCGATGATCACGGAAATCAATGTAGAATCGAAGGAGAAGGGTAACATCGCGGTGCCGGCGCGCATTCTGCTCGACACCCTCAAGAACCTCCCGGACCAGCCGGTGACGTTCTCGATGGATGAGTCGACCTACAGCATCGAGCTGAGCTCCGACAACGGGCGCTACAAGCTCTCCGGCGAGAATGCTACCGACTTCCCCAAGGTGCCTTCCGTCTCCAACGACTTTTCTGCTGCGATATCTTCGGATGTCCTGGCCCGCGCTATCAACAATACCATTTTCGCCACCAGCAACGACGAACTGCGTCCTGCGATGACGGGCGTGTATGTCAACCTCGCTGACAAGAGCACCACGTTTGTGGCCACCGACGGGCACCGCCTCGTGCGCTACCGCCGTACCGATGTAAAATCCGAAAACGGAAGTACCATCATCATCCCCCGCAAGGCGCTGAACCTCCTGAAGGCCACGCTCCCTTCCGAGAACACCGACGTCACCATCGACTTCAACGCGGCCAACGCGTTCTTCAAGTTCGGCTCCATCCGTATGATCTGCCGCCTCATCGACGAGCGCTTCCCAGACTACGAGAATGTGATCCCTGCGGCCAGCACCATCAAGATGACCATCAACCGGACGGACTTCCTGAGTTCTCTGAAGCGGATTTCCATCTACGCCAACAAGACCACCCACCAGGTGCGCCTGAAGATTACGGGCAGTGAACTTCAAGTATCTGCCGAAGACCTCGACTTCTCCAACGAAGCCAACGAGCGCCTCGCATGTGAACACGAAGGTGAAGACATCGAGATCGGCTTCAATGCGCGGTTCATGGTCGAGATGTTGAGCAACCTCGATACTGATCAGATTCGACTGAATATGTCGGCGCCCAATAAAGCGGGTGTGATTCTGCCGGTGGAGAAGGATAAGAATGAGGATATTCTTATGCTGGTGATGCCGGTGATGTTGAATCAGTACGTTTAGAAAAGTGGTTGACGGCTTGCGCTGGTGTAGCGTCTTTAGGGGTCGGTGAGCAGTAAACTGTGAACGGTAAACAGTTTGTAGCTACGTAGCGCGTGATGCTGAATTAATGCGGATACAGAAGTCGCCACTTATGCTCAAGATCACAATCCTATTTTCATTCCTTAGTCTCTTTGCTTCTTTGTCCTGCTCTACTAATTCAGATAAGTTCAATCAGCTCAAGGACTTTGATCAGGGGGCGATCCGTAACCTGAAGAAGCGGCTCCCTTTAACCGGGCTGGGAAGTAGGGACAGCTGTAATCTAACAAGACTATTGACCGTCAATCTTGCTGACTCAATGGTCGATATCAATAACCCAATAAATGTGTTTTGGCCATATTTCATCAAGAACTATTCAGTCTACGAAATTGGTTTGCATTTCTCCATCATCCGGGATGCCAATGATTCAGCGCACCTTTTTGTTCATCGTGAATTGAGAGAATGGTTGTTTAATTCAAATAACAAGTACGAACAAATTGAGATGTTAGGCCCTGATATGAAATACGCAGGATTGCGGTTGCGCGATGACATACCAGTTGTTCAGTTGGATATTTCGGGATTGAGTTTCATACTCAACGATCAAAAGTTTAAACCCAATACTGACCCGCATGAGACATATTTGCGGAGAAGAGAGCTAATGAAAATAATGGAGAGTCTCTTCTATCAATATAATATCCGTAGGAGTAGGATTGAATCGGTGACAGAATATTTGGAAATGAATAGGGAGCGCGCAACTCAGAATTGTATTTCCTACATCGGTGCCATTCAGGCAGAATTTGCCAATAAACAGCCGATTGAAATTTATTTAGTTGAACATGTTGGTTATCTCCTGTTTGATTCAGGGCAGGATGATGGAAAATTTGAAATCAACTTCATTCCACTATTTGAGAGGCCGATAGTTTTTGGGAGTGACGCTCAGTGGCTATACGAGGACTGTGATAGACTGGAGAAATGATTGAATGATAGTTTTTACCAGTAGTGAACTACCAAAGCCTCCACAAAATTGGGTCTTGAGGGACTCAAAGAGAGCATACCCCCGCAATGAAGGCCTAGTCAAGAAACTGCGATTCCAGCGAATTTTAATAGGAAAGACTGGAGATCAATGGGAATCATTGGGAAACATCTGGGAAAGACTGGAAATCTATTGGGAATGCAATGGGAATCCTCTTGATCTACGCTTGATCGATCCTTAGCCGATACTTGATGGTGACTGGGTGGCTAATAGGAACTTTATAGGAAATGAATGGCGGCTGCTTGCCACGAATGGCACGAATGAGCACGAATTGGGTTGGTTGAAAGCTGCCCATGAAGTGAATCCTGAGTATATCCGTAAATTTGAGTATGCGTAAGACATTTCAATTTACAGCAGTCATTGAACGAGAGGGTGATGGGTATGTCTCTTCTTGCCCTGAAATCGATATCGCCAGCCAGGGAGATACTGTCGAGCATGCAACAGCAAACCTTAAGGAAGCTGTAGAGCTCTTTTTCGAATCTGCATCGCAACAGGAGATTGTTGAGCGGACACACGGCGAAGTATTTGTCACGCGCCTCGAAGTAGCTATTGGGTAGGGACGGCAATTAGAATTTCGAAGATAGCGTCTGGGGATTCCCCCACCCCTGCCCCTAAAGGGGGAAAAGGTGATTAGTATTTGGCAGAGTGTCTTGCGTGCTGCTCGACAAGTAGACGGGACCAACTCCTATCTCCTTCCTCCTAGCTCCTCCCCCTACTTCAACGTCGAAAAATCAAACGACGTCTCCAGAAACTTGGTGGTAAACTTCCCTGAACGGAAGATAGCGTTGTCCATCAGCGCCAGGTGGAAGGGGATCGTGGTCTTCACGCCTTCAATCACGAACTCACTGAGCGCCCGCTTCATGCGCGTAATAACTTCCTCACGCGACTGACCGGTGGTGATCAGTTTGGCGATCATGGAATCGTAGTTGGAGGGTATGGTGTATCCGGCGTAGACGTGGCTGTCGACGCGGACACCGTGGCCGCCGGGGAGATGCAGGTTAAGAATCTTTCCTGGTGAAGGACGGAAGTCTTTCGTCGGGTCTTCCGCGTTGATGCGGCACTCCATGGCAAACAGGTTCGGGAAGTAGTTGCGGCCGGAAATGGGCACGCCGGCAGCTACTTTGATCTGCTCTTTGATAAGATCGTAATCGGTGACTTCTTCGGTGATGGGATGCTCCACCTGAATACGGGTGTTCATCTCCATAAAGTAGAAGTCGCCGTGCTTGTCGACGAGGAACTCGATCGTGCCTACGCCTTCGTAGTTGATGGCCTTGGCGCCTTTGATGGCCGCTTCACCCATGCGCTCGCGCAGTTCCTGGTTGACGATGGGAGAGGGTGTCTCTTCCACCAGTTTCTGGTGACGGCGCTGAATGGAGCAGTCGCGCTCGGAGAGATGACAGGCTTTGCCGTACTGATCACCGACGAGCTGAATTTCAATATGACGGGGTTCTTCAACAAACTTTTCAAGATACAGGGCGTCGTTACCAAACGCTGCACCGGCCTCACGCCGTGCGTCGTCCCAGGCCTTCTTGAACTCGCTCTCATCGTTGATGATGCGCATCCCTTTTCCACCACCACCGGCTGTCGCCTTAACGATGACAGGGTACTTGATCGCTTTGGCAATCTTCAAACCCTCTTCCATCGAGGTCAGCAGTCCATCCGAGCCGGGGATGACAGGAACGCCGGCTTTTTTCATGGTGTCTTTGGCTGTCGCCTTGTCGCCCATGGCGTCGATCATGGCGGGGGTGGGGCCAATGAATTTGATGCCGTACTCCTGACAGACGGCGGAGAACTCGGAACGCTCGGAGAGGAAGCCGTAGCCGGGGTGAATGGCGTCGGCGTTGGTGATCTCGGCTGCGGAGATGATCCGCGGTATGTTGAGGTAGGATTCTTTGCTGGGTGGTGCCCCGATACAAACGGCCTCATCGGCGAAGCGTACATGGAGACTCTCGCGGTCGGCCGTGCTATAG
>CAYMPU010000043.1:0-21316 GCA_964392375.1 uncultured Ohtaekwangia sp.
GCCCAGGGCCATGGCCAGGAGTACGATGAGTGCGTGCCGGACCCAGATCTTCCGTTTGATGATCAGGCCAACGATGAGGAAAAGAGCCGGTATGCCAAGGTTAAGAATGGTCGCATAGGTAGATATCCATTGAAAAAAGGAAGTAGACGCCGGCGATTGGTGTAATTGCAGTTCCGCGATAATGTTTTGTTCTTTTATTTTATTCGGGGAAACCCGGTAGAAGCCGAGGGCGGTGACGATGGCAACCAACACGGCGAGACGGATCCAGAAGGTTCTATTCATGATATCGCAATGACGTCAAAAGTAGATAAACGCATGCAGGACAAAAAATGGCTTTGGGTGTTGGTGCTGGCCTTGCTCTCTGTGGGCGCCAACTTCTGGGGCTTTCCTGTTTACGTACTCGACGAAGCCAAGAATGCTGCGTGCGCCATGGAGATGTTGCAGCGAGGAGATTGGGTAACACCCACATTCAACGGTCAGCTGCGTACCGACAAACCACCCTTGCACTATTTCTTCATGATGGGTTCCTACGCACTCTTTGGGGTCACCCCGTTTGCTGCGCGCTTGTTCTCTGTGGTCATGGGTCTGCTGACCATCGCTTCGGTTTACTTCTTTACCAAAAGAATGGAAGGGGAGCGCATCGCCTTCTTTGCTGCGATGGTTATGCTCAGTTCATTGTACCTGATGATGCAGTTTCACCTGGCAGTTCCTGATCCGTACTTCATATGCTTTCTTACCCTGTGCTGGCTTTTGTTTGCCTATGGCAGGCATACGCGTGAAGTGCGATATTATTACCTGAGTTATGCCGCACTTGGGCTTGCCTTTATGGCCAAAGGACCAGCCGCTGTTGTGCTTAGTGGAATTGTGTATCTGGGGTTCCTATGGGCCAGCCGCGATTTGTCGTGGAAGTCCATTCAAACCGCAAGTCCTTTGGCAGGTGTTATGATTTTCCTTGTAATCGTGGCACCGTGGTGGATAGCTGTCTTTCTACAAACCGACGGTGAGTGGATGCGGGACTTTTTCTGGGGACATAACGTGGGGCGATTCCTCGCGCCTTATGAGGATCACTCCAGTGTTCCAGGCACCGCCTTTATGCTATTCTTCATCGCTTTGCTGCCGCTTTCCGTTTATCTGCCGATGGCTATTTATCGGGGGTGGTCGGAGCGCTTGTCCCGACCACTGATCGTGTTGAGCATCGTGGCCATAGGTACGGTACTCATTTTCTTTTCCGTGTCACGCACACTGTTGCCAAACTACATCGGACCCGCAGTACCATTCGGGGCCATCCTCATCGGGTATGCCGTCGATCGTCACCTGCAGCAGTATACCGTAACCAGCCGCAGACTGAAGGCTATTGCCATGATGGTTTTTTTGCTCTTCCTGATCCTGATTCCGGTATTGCAGTCTGTAATCGCTGGCGACTTCTGGATCGGAGATATTTCGGAACTGGCTTTGCTGTTCCTGCCCTGGCCAGCTGGTGCTGGCCTGGCTTGGTGGCTGTTAACGCGCAGTAACCTCCGCGGTGCGCTGATCGCCTATTTGTTAAGCTTCTGGTTGATGGGCATGCTGTTCTTCTATGTGGGCGTTCCAAAGATCCTTGCCAGGAACCCCGTGGCATCGAGCCTTGCTTTTGTTAAGGACACGGATCGAGAGGTGATCGGCTACCGATTCTTCAATCCGGCCTATATTTTTAATCTCCAGCGTACCCTGTTGACCTACTGGACTCCAGAGGACGTAAGGAGCTACGGTGCAGGCAAGCGGCTGATGATTGTAACCCGTAAGGAATACGTAAGTGAATTGCTCCCATTGGGTTTCAAGGTGGTTTTTGAGCAACCCTATCTTTTTGAAGGGCCCACCGCAGTGATTCTCGTCAACGATCCTGAATAGGCCATCGTTGCAGTCTACCCTCCATCAGATAAAAGGGTATAATTTTTTTATTCCGTAGGGTCAAAAAATACCTATCGTCTCCAAAAATCATATACTTTTGGCGCCAAGTAGACAAAAAAACAACCACCAATGGCACATTTACGCATCGAAGCACTGAGAAAGTTACATGAACGAAATGCTGTAACCGTCTCAAGCCCAAGCCCTAAAGTCTCCGATTTCTTCGGGGAGAATGTTTTCGGATCGGAACAAATGCGCGCGTCGCTGGCACCGGCGGTCTATCAGAAAGTGACCGCGGCCATCAAGAACCATGAGAAAATTGACTCGGGCACTGCCGATGCGGTGGCTTCGGCTGCCAAATCGTGGGCCATGAGCAAAGGGGCCACACACTTCACACACTGGTTCCAGCCCATGACCGGCGGAACAGCTGAAAAGCACGACTCTTTCTTCGATGCCCATTCCGGCCTCGAGAAGTTCAAAGGCAGCGAACTGGTGCAGCAGGAGCCCGACGCGTCCTCATTCCCCAGCGGAGGTATCCGCAGCACCTTTGAAGCCCGCGGTTATACGGCATGGGACCCCACGTCGCCCATGTTTCTCTACGGTAAGACACTCTGTATTCCTACGGTATTTGTGTCGTACACCGGCGAAACCCTTGACAACAAATCGCCACTCCTGAAGGCCCTGAAAGCTGTTGACCTCGCGGCCACAAAGGTGTGCCAGCTCTTCGATAAGGATATCCAACACGTGGTGGCCTCCCTCGGCCCCGAGCAAGAGTATTTCGTGGTGGACAAGGCACTCTATATGGCCCGTCCTGATCTCGTCATGTCCGGCCGTACTGTGTTTGGTCATGCCCCGGCGCGCGGTCAGCAGATGGAAGATCACTATTTCGGCGCTATCCCTTCGCGCGTGTATGACTTCATGAAAGAGTTTGAATTTGAAAGCTGGAAATTGGGAATACCCGTACGCACCCGCCATAATGAAGTGGCCCCGAGCCAGTTCGAAGTAGCTCCGCTCTTCGAAGAGGTAAACGTGGCCAACGATCACAACCAGCTGATGATGGATGTGATGGCCCGCGTAGCGGAACGCCATAACCTGAAAGTCTTATTCCACGAAAAACCTTTTGCCGGCCTGAACGGAAGCGGGAAGCATAACAACTGGTCGCTGATTACGGATACAGGCATCAACCTCTACGCCCCGTCAAGCAGCGCCCGTGACAATCTCCTCTTCCTCACGTTCTTTGTCACGACCATCAAGGCCGTGCACGAGCACGCTGACCTGCTCCGCGCCAGCATTGCTACCGAAGCCAATGACTTCCGCCTCGGTGCCAACGAAGCACCACCCGCCATTATGTCGGCATTTATCGGCAGTCAGATGTCGGCTGTATTGGATGAAATGGAGAAGAAAGGTAACGTGAAGATCGAGAAGGGTGACAACATGTACATGAAGCTCGGCATCGATCAGATCCCCGAGATCATTCTTGACGCCACCGACCGCAACCGCACATCGCCCTTTGCCTTCACGGGTAACAAATTTGAGTTCCGTGCCGTCGGTTCTTCTGATAGCTGTGCCGTAGCAATGACTGTATTGAACCTCATCGTGGCCGACCAGCTTGATAAGTTTCATGACGTTGTTTCCCGCGACATCGAGAAGGGCACCGAGAAGCGTCTGGCCATCGCCAATGTATTGCGCAAGTACATCAAGGAGTCAAAGGATATCCGCTTCGAAGGCGACGGCTATTCCAACGAATGGGTGAAAGAGGCCGCCAAACGTGGGTTGAGCAATGTTAAGAACATGCCCCGTGCCGTGGAAGCCTACCTGACCAAAGAGTCGGTTGCTTTGTTTGAGCGCCATGGCGTTCTATCGCACAAGGAACTCGAGGCACGCCATGAGATCCGTCTCGAGGCGTACATCAAGCGTGTGCAGATCGAAGCCCGCACCATCGGTGACCTGGCCATGAACCATATTATTCCAACAGCCATTTCGTATCAAAACAAGCTGATCACGAATGCCAATGGATTGAAGAGCCTCGGTATCGATAATAAGGCCGTCATTCAGACCATCAAGGAAGCCTCGGAGTTTATCGATATCATCAAGAACGGTGTGCGCCAGATGATCGAAGAGCGCAAGCGCATCAACAAGATCACCGACACGCACAAGCGGGCATATGCTTACTGCGATGACATCAAGGAGAAGTATTTCGACAAGATTCGCGATGCGGTCGACAAGCTGGAGCTGATCGTCGATGATGAGGACTGGCCGCTGGTGAAGTACCGCGAGATGCTGTTCTTGCGTTAATACGTCAGGCTATTCATAGAAAAGGCGATGCCTCAGGGCACCGCCTTTTTATTTTTGAGCCCATTTAGGCTGTTAGACGGTGATCACCGGAATCCCCATCCATGCCAGAATATGCAGATAAATGCATAGCGCGGTGTAAAGAATGATTCCCGCGGTAGTCCATCGTGCCGCCGTTGACTCATTCATGCGCATGAAGCCAAACGTAGCGAGTGGGAGTATCTGCAATCCGTGCAGTGTGGCAAAGTGTGCCGCCCGAATATCGCCGGCCACGGTACTCCAGTTCACGAAAGGCAAACCAGGCCCACCATCCGGAGCGCCAACGGTGTGCGCAAGCTGGCCTACCATCCAGCCTCCGGAGATG
This sequence comes from uncultured Ohtaekwangia sp., assembly GCA_964392375.1. Lineage (GTDB taxonomy): Bacteria > Bacteroidota > Bacteroidia > Cytophagales > Cyclobacteriaceae > ELB16-189. The sequence continues at coordinate 4,541 of CAYMPU010000043.1, forward strand.
CCTCCCAGCAGGAAGAGTATGAGCCCTGCGCGCCAGGCCGACAAGGAGGGACCGGTCAGTGAAGTCTTTCCAAAAACAAAGATGAGGACCGCATAGAGATTGATCAGCGTATTGATGCCAATGAATATCCCCATAACACCGAAGATGATGCCGTCGGTGATGGTGTGGACATTGAAATGGGAGGTGGTGCCCCGAAACGCCTGAAGGAAGATCAAGACAACCTCTACGGTCATGGTAACAATGAGACCGATGGCAATAATCCGGTTGGCTTTCGGATGCAAGGAGTACGCTAGGACCCAGCCAAAGGTCCAGGAATAAATCGCAATCGATAAAGCGAATTTCATCGGCTTGATCCATGCATTGATGCCGAGAATCAGTGTAGGATCGAAGAAATACATCATGCCGGCGACAACAAACAACACCATGTTGAGGCAGCCAAACCAAAACAAGGAGGGATGACGCCCTGCCAGCATAGCAAAGAATCGGCTAAGCATGCAAGAGTTGCTTTGTTTTGATCAACCGGATAACGAAGTAAAGGATCAGGCCGATCGGACCAAACATCAGTGTAAGGAACAGGCAAGGGATTACCAGCCAGTGTGAAATGCCGTGCTTTTGGCTGTCGTTCACTTCCCACGCGCCGATGAACATGTCAAATGCGAGGTAATGAATCCAACCGGCGGTGACAGCATAGGGATTCTCAAAGAGTTTCATGACGCCAGCCAGCGAATTGAAGTTGCCTTCTGATGATCCGAACGTCGTGACGATGATGCCGAGGTATACCACACCGAGCACCAGTGGAAAAAGGCCGGAGAGAACAGTCTTTTTCGTCCAGGTCCAGCGTGGCGCAATGGCCATCAGCAGCCAGCCAACGGGCGCCGCGCTGTTGCAGATTTGAAATAGGGTTTCAGCTTTCATGCATGAAAATTGGAAAAAATTTCATGCTGTGCAACCGAAATCAAGGTCGCTCGTATTCGAAATGCTGAACGGAAATCAGGGAACCAACAGCTTCTTATACTTTTCGGGCGAGGTAAGAATTTCTGCCGCCCTACGGATTTCCTCGTCCTGGCGGAAGGTCACCTCTACCTGTCCGCGCTCGAGGAAATAGCGGCCAACGATCTCTTCTTCGAGAAGTCTCTTCAGCTCGCTCTTGTTGGTGATCACGTCGTTCTTACGACTTTCGGTCAGTTTGCTTTGCAGCTGCTCGATCTGAGGTTTCAATTCATCCAGTACACGCTCTACCTTTGCTGTCGCTTTCAACTGCTGTAGCTGTTGTTCCAAAGGTGTCTGATACGTGTAGGTCTGCGTACGTATCCAGGCGGCAAACTCCTGATAGTCGGTCTCACTGAGAGAGAAATTCTTTGCCTCGCCGATAGTAGCGTGACGGGACGCATATAGGGTTGCGTAGTCAAAGATCAGCCCTTGGTTCAGCAGCGCTTCGCCGATGGGCGATCGTTGGAAGGCAGCAATAGCCACATCCGGATCAATGCCGCCACCGTCGTATACCGTACGTCCTGCTGTGGTTTTAAATGGCTTCTTGACAGAATCGGGAACGGAACCCACGCTGCCGTCGGCGCGGCGGTGCGAGTAATCAAGCACCTGAATGCATCGGCCGGTAGGTGTGTAATATTTTGCCGTAGTGATCTTCACCTGCGAGTTGTACCCCACATCACGGGTCACCTGGACAAGTCCTTTCCCATACGATTTCTCTCCGATGACGATGGCGCGATCATAATCCTGAAGCGTTCCCGCAACGATTTCCGATGCTGACGCGGAGTTGCGGTTGATGACTACGGCGACTGGAATCTCCAAATCCGTTACTGCCTGCGTGGTGGTGTAGGTACGGTTGTATTCAGCAATCTTGCCCTTCATGTTCACGACCAGTTTGTCTTTAGGCAAGAAGATGTTGCAGATGTTGACGGCTTCGTCGAGGAGCCCACCCGGGTTTTCGCGGAGGTCGAGAACGATACCTTTTGCACCGGACTGTTTCAATGCCAACACGGCTGCGCGCACTTCATTGCCCGCATCGGGAGTAAAATTGGTCAGACGGACATAGCCCAGGTTATCGCCCATCATCCCGAAATAGGGGACGTTGCTGATCTTGATCTTCTCGCGTTTGAACGTCAGATGCATGGGGTCTTTTACGCCAAATCGCCTAACGGTCAGCGATACAGGTTTGCCAACCTGTCCATGCATCAATTGATTGGCCTGCTCGATGGTGATTTTCGAAAGCTCTACTTCATCCATTTTAATCACCTCGTCGCCAATGCGAAGGCCGCCGCGAAAGGCTGGATACCCATCGTAAAGCATGACAACGATGGTCTTTCCTTTGATCTCGCGCGTTACAGCGCCAATGCCTCCGTATTGATTCGTGCTGATCGTCCGGAAATCTTCAATGTCGCTTTCCGGGATGTAATTGGTAAAGGGGTCCAGTGAGCCCAGCATCGCATCAATGCCCGTGCGCATGAGCGTGTTGGGGTTGACCTCGTCGACGTAAAGGGCGTTGATTTCCCGGAAGGTGGAAGCAAAAATTTCAAGGTTCCTGGCAATCTCGAAATACCGGTCGACGGGCGTCGTAAAGGAAACTAGGAAAAACCCCGTAACAACCACCGCCAGCACTGCCAACTTCTTCATGTGAACCTGTTTGTTCGCTAATGTACGAAAATGAGAGAAAGGGGTTTCCGTCAGTTGACGGTCAGAATTTGTCAGGGATCTGAATCACCCTGACCACGATCTCGTGCGGATCTCCGTCTTTATCCAAGAGACTGAACTTGATCATAGGGTTGTCGCGGTTAATATTGCTTTCCACGTTGACGACCTTATTGTCCTGCAGGTGCTTTTGTATGTCTTTCTGGAGGATGAACAAGGCATTGGCAAAATCCACTTCCAGCGGGCTGGGATTGTAGGAGGCTGTCTTCATGGTTATGAATGAGGTTAAAAGAACTAGGCCCAGCGGATCAGGGCGGAGGCCCAGGTGAAACCGCTGCCAAAGGCCGCTAAACAAATTACGTCATTTTCTTTCACTCTGCCTTCCTGCCATGCCTCGCTCAGTGCTATGGGTATGGAAGCGGCGGTAGTGTTTCCGTACCGCATAATGTTATTATAGACCTGATCATCGCGGAGCTCCATCTTTGTCTGAATGAACTGGCTAATCCGCAGGTTGGCCTGGTGCGGAACGAGGAGATTGATTTGCTCTTTCGTCAGCTTGTTCTTTTCCAGTGCTTCGTTGATGACCTCCATAAAGCGGACAACGGCATGTTTGAAAACCTGATTGCCATTCATGACCACCTTGAAGCCGGTCGTATCGAGGATCTGTTCCGGTTGACGCTCTTCGCGTGGCCGGCTGCTGCCGGGATCTTTTACGTAGAGTTCTTCGGCGAAGCGGCCGTCGGAATGAAGATGCGTGGAGAGCACTCCGGGCTTGTCGGAAGCCTGGACGATGGCAGCTCCTGCACCGTCGCCGAAAATGACAGAGACATTGCGACCGCGCGTTGTGACATCCAATGCGGTTGACTGGATCTCAGCGCCGACGACGAGGATGGTTTTGTACATACCGGATTTGATGAACTGATCGGCCGTACTCAGCGCATAGATGAAACCGGAACAAGCGTTGCGGATATCAAGAGCACCGATCCCTTCGAGACCCAGTTCACGCTGAAGCAACACGCCGGAGCCCGGGAAGAAGTAATCGGGCGTGATGGTGGCGAAGACAATAAACTCAATATCTTTTTCAGTGAGGTTGGCACGCTTCAGCGCCATCCGGGTCGCCTTCGCCGCCATGTTGGCTACCGTGTCTTTGGTGGCATCGATCCACCGCCGCTCGTTGATACCGGTACGCTCGACGATCCACTCGTCGGTGGTATCCATGATGGTCGAAAGGTATTGGTTGGTGATGACGGTTTCAGGTACGTGATGGCCGAGGCCGACGATCTTGGAGTAGGGCATATGCCGGTTGTTGATTGGGGTCGCTAAGTTAAGTAATTGTTGCCAACCACTCTTTCCGATGAATGGGTGGCATGTGTCGGGAATTATTTGTACATTAAATCTATGAAATGGATTGCCGCAGTGGTTTTCTTTTCAATTGGCATTCTCCCGGCGAGGTCTCAGGTATTGCAGCCCTCAGGGGGTGGCCCCACGCAGTGGATGCTCCAGGGCAATATTACGCTGGGTAAGCACACGAAGGCACGCAATGTCGGATTCAGCTATGTGACGGTGGGTTTGGGGGGCACCCAACAGCAAGGTCCATTGTGGTACCCAAACAGAAGTCAGGCTATTGTCATTGATGTGCAGGCTTTGCGAATTCCCAACCAACGGTTTAGTTATCGCCAACTGGCGGAACGAGCCTACGGGATTGGTCCGGGCTTTACGCCGATGTTCCCGCAGCGAGTACCACTATTTCTGCTCATGGAACCCCCTGTTATTACGCCGTCAGGTGTGCCTGCAGTTAAAGTACGATATTGACAATCCTTCCAGGTACGATAATCACTTTTTTCGGTGCCTTTCCTTCGCTCCATTTTTTGACAATCTCTGAAGCAAGGACTTGCTTCTCAATTTCCTCCGTTAACATATCCAGAGGAAACTCCATGGTAGCCCGCACTTTTCCATTGATGGAGATCGGGTAAGCGTGGGAGTTCACTTTGATATACTTCTCATCGTACGACGGAAACTTCGCGTTGAGAATGGTATCCGTGTGACCCAATAATGACCATAATTCTTCTGCGATGTGGGGAGCGAAGGGTGAAAGCGCGATTACCAAAGGCTCGAGAATACCGCGTTTGTTGCATTTGAGTGAACTGAGTTCGTTCACACAAATCATGAATTCACTCACGGATGTGTTGAACGAAAAGTGTTCAATGTCAAATTCAACCTTCTTCAATGTCTTATGAAGTGCCCTAAGCTCTTCCGGTGAAGGCGTCTCGGTGCTTACTCCAAATTTCCCGGTGCTGTCGTGGAAGAGATTCCAGAAGCGACGAAGGAATTTGTATACACCGTCGATGCCATTCGTGCTCCAGGGCTTCGATTGCTCGAGTGGTCCGAGGAACATCTCGTACATCCGGAGTGTGTCGGCACCGTACTTGTCGATGATGTCGTCGGGGTTAACGACGTTGTACTTTGACTTGGACATCTTTTCGATGGCTGCGCCGCAGATGTACTTTCCGTTTTCGAGAATGAACTCCGCTTGCGCATAGTCCGGACGCGAGCGCTTGAAGGCATCAACATCCAATTCCAATCCGGTCACGATATTGACATCTACGTGCAGCGGATCTGTTTCGTGTTGGTCGACTAACCCGGCGGAAACAAAAGTGTTTGTCCCTCTCTTGCGATACACAAAGCGCGAGTCACCGGTAATCTTCCCTTGATTGATCAATTTCTTAAACGGCTCATCAAACTTTAGGTAACCGAGGTCGTGGAGAATCTTCACCCAAAGCCTGGAGTATAGCAAGTGTGCCACCGCATGCTCCGAGCCACCGATGTACACGTCCACCTGGTTCCAGTAGTCGAGTGCTTCCTTGCTGGCAAATGCCTTTCCGTTGTGCGGGTCCATGAAGCGCAGGAAATACCACGCGGCACCGGCATGCGTGGGCATGGTATTGCTGTCGCGCTTTTGACCAGGAGCGAAGTTGATCCAATCGGAAAGGTTAGCCAAAGGCCCTTCTCCATTGCCCGAGGGCTTGAAGTTGTCGGAATCCGGCAACGTCAACGGCAAATCCTTATCGGCCATCGGATAGGGAATGTCATCGCGGAAGATAACCGGGAACGGTTCACCCCAATACCGCTGGCGACTCCACCCTGCATCCCGCATCTTGTAGTTGACTTGTCGCTTGCCAACTCCGCGCTTTTCCAGTTCGGCAATGATGGCCGGTATGGCATCGGTCATCACCATCCCGTTGAAAGGACCGGAGTTCTCCAGTGTAGCCTCGTAGGAAGGATTGGCTTCTTCACCGTTGTAATAATTGCCGATGATATTGGTAATCGGCAACTTGAAATGCTTCGCAAACTTATGGTCGCGTTCATCGCCGCACGGCACGCCCATAATGGCACCGGTGCCGTAGCCCGCGAGCACATACTCGCTGATCCAAATGGGTATCTCTCTTTGGCTCAGCGGATTGATGGCGTACGCGCCGGTAAAGCAACCGGTCACTTTTTTTACTTCCGCCATGCGATCGATCTCGGAGCGGCTTTCGACGTATTTTAAATACTCAGCTACCGGATTGCGCTGTGCTTCCGTAGTTATTTCTTTTACGAGCGGGTGCTCAGGCGCCAGCACCATAAAGTCGACTCCGAAAATAGTGTCGGGACGAGTTGTAAAGACCGTAAGGGCCGAGGTGAGGGCCTTCACGTCAAACGACACCAAACACCCCACACTCTTCCCAATCCAATTCCGCTGGATGTCCTTCATAGAATCACTGAAGTCGATCTGGTCGAGGCCGGTGAGCAGACGCTCGGCATATTCCGTGATGCGCAGACTCCACTGCCGCATCTGACGCTTGACTACAGGAAACCCGCCACGATAGCTAACACCGTTGATGACTTCGTCGTTGGCGAGCACAGTGCCCAATGCTTCACACCAATTGACGTCGGTGTACGCGAGATAGGCCAGCCGGTAGTGCATGAGAATTTCCTGCTGGGTCTTTTCGTCGTAGCTCTTCCATTCCGCTGCGGTGAATGTTTCTTCTCCGGCAGGCGTGCGGTACTTCATGTTGGGGAATGGATGCTTGCTATTACCTTCCGCCGCGAAGATGTTGATCAACACACTGATCCGCTCGGCTTTGTTCTGCTGGCGATTGAACCAGCTGTCGAAAATCTGGAGGAAGATCCATTGCGTCCAGCGGTAGTAGGCCGGGTCGCAGGTCTGTACTTCGCGCGACCAGTCGTAGCAAAAGCCGATCTTGCCCAATTGCCGCTTGAAGTTCTGAATGTTTTGCTGGGTCGAGACGGCTGGATGGATGCCGTGTTCGATGGCGTATTGTTCGGCGGGCAATCCAAAGGCGTCGAAGCCCATCGGGTGCAACACGTTGAATCCCTGTATCCGCTTGAAGCGCGCGACAATATCTGAGGCGATGTACCCTAGCGGGTGTCCCACATGCAGGCCGGCGCCGGAAGGGTAGGGGAACATGTCAAGGACGTAATACTTGGGTCGCGATGGGTCCGTGGTAGCCTTATAGACTTGTTTCTCTTGCCAGAGGGCACGCCATTTATCTTCTATCCTGCTGATTTCTTCTTTGCTGTATTCGGCCATTCTCGGATACTCTTATGGGATTTGGATCGCAAAAATAATCCAATGCAGGCATAATGCCCCATGCTAAGGACAAGAAATAGCTGTTACTGTGCACCTCTTTGCGGCCTCTGTGAAATGGCTTGAATGCAGTAGCACAGAGAACACAGAGGTCTCACGGAGTTACGCGGAGGGAATGCCATTGTATTTTATGTATTCTCTGTGCCCCTCTGTGAGGCCTCCGTGCAACTCCGTGATACTTCTTCGCTACTCTGCGAAACACCTTTTCACTTCAAGAGTCGGGGCAGAAAAAACCCAGAGGATTTTCGGTAGTCGTTGAACCGGGGGTACCGGGACAGGCTCTTGTCCTTGCGGACCATATTCGGGACAAACACGAAAGCCACAAAAGCCAATAGCACTACGAACGGGAACCAATGCATGGCGAGCAAGGCAAAGCTAAAGTAGATAAGGAACTCACCCAGGTAGTTCACGTTTCGGTTGGCGCCGAAGAATCCTTCGGTGATCAGCTGAGGGGCGTATTTCAACGTATAGAACTTCTGAGCGTCACTACCAAAGTGAAGGAATACGCCCCATACATTCAGCAACACGGCGAGGCCCAGAATATGAGCCGGAGGTTCAACGCCCTGACGGATAAGTATTACCGGTGAGGCCCAGTAAAGACAGAGCGCAGAGAAGACCAGGAGCGCGTATGGAACGGAGGAAGGCTGCTCCCACTGCTTGTCCGGATACCACCGGTCTTTGAGCAGCCAAAGAAATCCGTAGGACCCATGCAGTGCCAGGTACAGAAAGGCACCGGCAGAAAAGTTTCGGTAGTAAACCATCAGGCCGCCTACGACGAAGAAGGTGAGGCCCTTGTGAAGATTGATGGGATGCTTGAGTTTCATGGTGCACTAAAATGGGTAAGCGAACTTAATTATTAAATTTACAGAATCCAGCCACCAGCATGCAATGCATTAACTGTTCAAGCGAAGTAACCTCGGCATTTTGTCCTCACTGCGGACAGCGGTCGGGTGTAGCGCGCATCACGCTGAAAGACAGTCTCCGGGATTTTTGGTCTCAGGTTGCTGGGTTCGACGGCTTGTTCTTCCGGACACTACGCGACCTTACCTTGCGACCAGGGGTTGTGGCACGAAGCCACATCAACGGTGTACGGGTAAAATATTTCGGGCCGATCGGCTATTTCTTTTTTATGATCACGTTGCTCTTGCTATGGCTGAGTCTATTGCAACTGGATTTTATCGAGTTGATTGAAAGCCGACAAGATGCCATGCAGGTGGGCGATCCAAACTCCGTCGTAATGACACGTGTTACCCGTTGGGTTTCTGATAATATTAAATGGGTGCTTTTCCTGGCGGTTCCCTTTCAGGCTTTGGTCGCACGGTTTGTTTTCTTCAGGAAGAGCGGCATGAACTTCGCCGAGCATACGGTCCCTCTGTTCTATACAGCAGGCCACTTGTTCTGGCTCACGATGGCAACATTCGCTTACCACAAGGTGATGAACGACCTGCCCGCTATCGCCGTCAGCATCCTCTCTCTACTTTACTTTGGGTTTGTGTACAGTACCCTCATCACCAATCAATCGCGTTGGAAAGCTTTCAGTAAGGGAATTGGGGTTTATGTAGGCGGCCAGTTGCTCTTCGCGGTGGCTCTGGTGCTCGTAGGTGTCGTCTTCGTTGTCGGGTTGGCGATGATAAGCCCGGAAACGTTCCAAGAGATCCGCCCGTCAAATCAGTGAGTTACCTGGCATTCATGAATTCCGCCAAAAGCCGGTGGAAATGATGTGTGCCGGTTTCACGCGTTACCGAATACCTTCCAAACTTGTAGAAGCGTGAGCGGATGCCTCGCTGTACCTGCTGAACAATTTCTTCGTCTTCCATCTCTACCTTGTGCAGATCAGCACCGGCACCCATGCGAAGTTTGCTCTCGTCGTAGACAAACGAAATGAACTTCACTTTCGTTTTCGACACACCCGTCGGCGCGATCACATTGATGGAAAGTCCCCACGGGTAAAAGTTGAACATCATGTTGGGGAACACCCAGAAGTAATAGCTGGCAACATTCTTGCCGTAATCGGGTGAGGACTTGGGGAGGTCAAAGGCCAACTCTCCCTCCTTGGCAATACCCAGCTGAAGACTGGAATACCGGAAAAGCTCCACCGAGTAGCTGCTGTAATCTATAACCGAATTGAGCCCCGCGTGAACAAACGGTATATGAAATCCTTCGAGATAATTCTCGCAGTACAATGCCCAATGCGCATTGACGACATACTCCTTGGACAAGTCGGGTCGGTGCACGAACTGATCGACAGGCATCCAACCCACGCGCTGTATCATATCACCGAAGAAGGCTTCTGCGGGTTGCCCGGGACTGAGTGAGGTGAAAAGCCACTTTCCCCACTTGAATAATGGGAGCGACGCAAGGTGGTCTGTTTCTTCCGGGAAGTTTTTCACTTCCTTGAATTCGGGCATGCTCAGGAACTTGCCGTCAAGACGAAAGCGCCGGCCGTGGTACTTGCAACGGAGATCCCGAAGCTTGCAGGGATTCTCGGCCACCAGGTTGCCCCGGTGTGTGCAGACATTGGAAAGACAATGTAACTTGTTTTCACCGTCACGCGTCAGCAGGAGTTCTTCGTTGATGAATTGCTCAAGAAAGGTAAACGGCGTCACCCAACCGGGCTCTTTGACCTGGTCCTCATCACCGGCCAACTGCCATGTGCGGGCGAAAATGAGGTCCTTCGACTGTTGGTAATGCTTGTTATTGAGGTAAAAATCGACGTCCAGGGTTCTGGCTTCGGCAATATTGGGATCAACGTTGAATGACATACGATGCAGTAATTGCTAAATTTAGTAAATCATCGGATATATGTCCGGTGGCTGACAAACCTTGTTCGGACACCACCGTTTCTTTCTGTGCTATGCGAATAACCAATTTGATTTACTGGGCGGCTCGTATCATCGCGGCCGTGATACTGCTGCAGACATTGTTCTTCAAGTTCACGGGCGCGGAAGAGTCTGTATATATATTCACCACGGTCGGTATGGAACCATGGGGGAGAATCGGTGTCGGTATTCTGGAGGCCATTGCTTCTGTTCTCCTGTTACTGACACCCACCGCCTGGCTGGGTGCCGGACTCGCGCTAGGCCTTATGGCGGGAGCCATCGGCATGCATGTCACATTGCTCGGCATTGAAGTCCACGGCGATGGCGGCTACCTGTTCTTCCTCGCCCTGGCCGTTGCGCTCTGCTCAGCGTACATCCTCTGGGTAGATCAACAGAAAGTGCAGGACCTGTTGAACAGGATTCTTAGAAAATAGTGGATGTACCGCGCGGCGCGACGGGCAAATTAGTTCTTTAGCTTCGTGATCAGCATCTCCAAATCCTCCTGATATTCACTCCTGTCTTTCAGTGACTCGCGTAGGCCTTCAATAAGGTAGTTGGGAATGGATTTGTTTTCCCTCACTTTGGCATAGATGTCTTTGAGGATATCCCGCGTATCGGAAGTGATCGTGGCATCTTTCTCGAACCGGGTGTTCATGGTGTTGAGCGCAACCAACCGGGGATCTTCGCTGGATACCATTGCCTTGCTCGTCTGCTGGTCCATGCAGAGGTTATACTCATCGATGATCTTTTCCAGATCTTTCTTGCCCAACTTGTCTTGCTCAATCTTATTCTTGATGGAACTACAATCTTCCAAGAATGAGGACATACTCTTCTTGAACCGCAGTGCCGTAACTTCCATTGCCTCACCGCTCCTCTTTACGACGAAGGGAACATTGTACGGCGTACCTGGCGATTGCCTTGCATAGAATAGACTGACCATACCAGCCCGGGAGAGTTTCATCAGTCTATACGCATCACTTGTTCGTACGGGCTTGTAGACCTGGCTGTCAAGTACCAGGACGTGAACGGATGTTCCCAGGTATTCAGTTTTCTTCTTATCAACGGACACCACCACCTTGTCCATGGTCGGGAAGGAGCTGATGGATAAACGGCCGCGGAGGGTATCCCGTTTTGTGGTAACAAGATAGTCCTGGGCATAGCCTCCAAGGGAGCAAGCAACAATCAATAGCGTTAAGAATGTCTTCATCATTAGGTATTGACCTGCAAGTTTAAGGTTAATTTGTCATTTGTTTCGCCAGAGGGTTGCAGAATCAGGGTTTGAATGGCGAACTTTGACCCATGATTACCTATAACCCAAAGTCGTGGTACTCCCTCATCACCCATGCCTACAGCCGTCAGGTGATGCGCACACTGCGACCGGTACTGATCTTCATGACGATCTACACCGGCTTGATTTGCTTTCTTATCCTGGATGTTTTTGACCTTCATGAGTCGCAGTTCCAGAGCACCATGGGCATGCACTCCCTTCTGGGTATCGTACTTGGTTTGTTCCTCGTGTTCCGGACCAACTCAGCATACGACCGCTGGTGGGAGGGCCGCAAGCTGTGGGGAAGCATGGTCAACAACACCCGCAATCTGGCACATAAGCTGAATGCCTTTCTTGCCCCCGAAGATCGCGAGAACCGGGAGTACTTCAGCAAGATGATTCCGAACTTCGTAATTTCTGTGAAAGAGAACCTCCGCGCCGGTGCCAAGGTGAAAGAACTTGATCCTGTCGGCCCGGACTTTCACAGCCAGCTCGATCACATCAAGCACATACCGAACCGCTTATCGTCCATGATGTATCAGCGGGTGAATGACCTGTATCGCAAAAATGTCATCACTGGCGATCAGCTGTTCCTGCTCGACCGTGAGTTGAAAGAATTTAGTGAGATCCTCGGTGCCTGCGAACGGATAAAGTTTACGCCGATCCCTTATTCATACTCGATGTACCTGAAGAAGTTCATCTTTATCTACATCATTACGCTGCCCTTCGGGTTTGTGACGATAGCCAATTACGTCACCGTGCCCATCGTCATCTTGATTTCCTTCGTCATCCTGAGTGTAGAGTTGATTGCCGAAGAAATCGAAGATCCTTTTGGCCGTGATGTCAATGACTTGCCCACGGACGAACTGTCTGGGAAGATCAAAGAGAACGTGCGGGAAATAATACGCTAGCAGCAGGCTGTACCTTCGGCTTTCAACCTTCGATCCTTTTCCGATTACCCAACCAGCGTAACAATGGCATAAATGATGATGAGCAGAATCATCACTGCATACATCACCAGATCCACCCGCACATACTCCTTATACTCGTGGTAAAGCTCTTTTAGCCGCCTGAACATAACTTTTTGGCTGTTTCGTTGTTACTGAATGGTTGTGCAAAATAAACCATTTTCCATCGGTATTTTTGCCCCGCTAAAAACCAGGACCTGATTAACCCGTTGTAAGCATCCACACGTAGCACTCATTCTCCCCATGCGTCCTCTTCTCTTTCTTACTTCCCTCATCATCCTGAATATTTCGGCCTTTGCCCAGGAAAAATACACCATCAACGGCACCATTCGCGATGCGTCCAACGGGGAGGCTCTGATTGGTGTCACCGTCTACATTAAAGAGATCAAGAACGGTACGACGACGAATGAATACGGGTTCTATTCCATCACCCTTCCCGAGGGGACGTATAGCGTCGATTATTCCTATGTAGGATTCCAGCCGGTGATGATCACGATTACCCTCGACAAGAACATCCAACAATCCGTCGAATTGGCGGTGGAGGCCGAACAGCTGCAGGAGGTCGTAGTACAGGCGGAGATCGAGCAGGCCAATGTGGAAAACCTTGAGATGAGTACCAACAAATTGGAGATCAAGACCGTGCTGCGTACCCCCATGCTGTTCGGTGAAGCAGATCTCCTCCGCAGCCTCCAGCTCCTCCCGGGTGTCAGCACCGTGGGGGAGGGCGCCTCAGGATTCAACGTCCGGGGAGGAAGCGTGGGGCAGAACCTGATCCTCCTCGATGAAGCGCCGGTGTACAACTCATCACACCTCTTTGGATTCTTCTCGGTGTTCAACCCCGATGCCGTGAAAGACACCAAACTCTACAAGGGCGCAATCCCCTCGCGCTACGGTGGCCGCCTCGCCTCCATCCTCGATGTGCGCATGAAGGAGGGCAACAGCAAGAAGTTTGAATATACGGGCGGCATAGGAACGGTCTTCAGTTGGCTGGCGGTCGAAGGACCGCTCATCAAGGACAAAGCTTCCTTCATCATTGCTGCCCGTCGGTCGTATATCGATGTTCTTGCCCGGCCGTTTGTGCCCATTTTGCAAGAAGGCGGTGCGTTGAATTTCTATGACCTCACCCTCAAGACCAACTACAACATCAACCGCCGAAACCGCATCTACCTTTCGGGATATTTCGGCCGCGATGTCTTCCGCTTCGACAAAACGCAAGGGTTCAACTGGGGCAATGCCACAGCCACATTGCGCTGGAATCACCTGGTCAATGAACGACTCTTCCTCAACGTAACCGGTGTGTACAGCAACTACGACTACGCCCTGCAGTTCGGCAAAGATGACCTCAACCGGTTTACCTGGGATTCATCCATCTCCAATTTCATCTTCCGCCCGCAGTTTACTTACTTCATCAATAGTAACAACGAGCTGAACTTCGGTGCCGATGCTACCTACTACACGTTTGCTCCAGCCAATGCCGCGGGTATCACCAATGGTGAGACAGTCGACATCAGCCTCGACCGAAAGTATAACCTGGAGACGGCACTCTATGTCGGTAACACACAAAAGATCTCAAACAATCTCTCCTTGGAGTACGGAGTCCGGTACTCGATGTTCCAATACTTCGGACCGGGAACGGCCTATACCTATGGCGACACCACTGCCGGCGTGCGCAAACCTGTGATTGGGAGTAAGTCGTATGCAAGCGGTGAAGTGATCGCGAACTACAACAATCTTGAACCCCGGTTCTCGTTTCGCCTCCAGGCAGGAAGCCGGGCGTCCATCAAAGGCAGTTACAACCGGATGGTACAATACCTTCACCTGATCTCGAACACAACGGCCTCCAATCCGCTCGATGTATGGAACCCGAGTTCAAACAACATTCAGCCGCAGTTGGCGGATCAGTTCACGCTGGGATACTTCCGCGACCTGACAGCCAACAAACAGTATGAGTTTTCTGTTGAAGGCTACTACCGCAATACGCAAAACCAAATTGACTACATCGACGGCGCTGATTTGCTGGTCAACCGTTTTCTCGAAGGTGACCTGCTGAGCGGCATCGGCCGGTCGTACGGCCTCGAGTTTTATGTGCAGAAAAAAACAGGACGCCTCAACGGGTGGGTAAGCTATACGATTGGCCGTTCAGAACTCAAAGTGGATGGCGTCAATCAGGGTGCGTGGTATGAGACCCGCTTCAACCAGTTGCACAACCTCAAAGCAGCAGCCTTCTATGATCTGAGCAAGCGGTGGTCCGTGTCAGCCAACTTCATCTTCACTTCCGGCACACCCACCACATTCCCTACCTCGCGCTTCACGCAACAGGGGATCTTGGTTCCCTACAACGCCTATGAGTCGCGCAACAACGTACAAATGCCTGATTACCACCGGCTGGACATCTCCTTCCGTCTCGAGGGAAAGAAGGTGAAGAACAATGGCAAGGAGCGCAAGAACAGCGACTATTGGGTGTTCTCCTTGTACAATGTGTATGCCCGCAGGAATCCCTTCTCTATCTATTTCTCACAGGCCGATCAGCGTGTGCCTGCCGGCCAGCCCATCGCCTCACAGGCTACACAGCTGTCCATCATTGGTACCATTGTTCCATCGGTCTCTTACAATTTCAAGTTCTGATTATGAACACATTCCATCATTCCTTAAAGACTTTATTCTTTGTTGGTGCCAGCGCGCTGATGCTCGGCTGCGAAGAAGTAATCAATCCCAATTTGCAAGAGGCTGCACCGGTAATGGTGGTCGATGCCTGGGTTAATGACCTTCCACAAACCCAGACCATCATCATCACCCGGTCCCAGCCTTATTTTGATGCCGTCACGCCGCCAGCCGTTGCCGGTGCTTTGGTGAGTCTCATCGACAGTCAGGGCAAGGTGTACGCCTTTACAGAAAACGATAGCAAACCCGGCTACTATGAATGGACACCGACCGCCTTCGATGAACTGACCAAGAACGTAGGCTATAAACTGATCATCACGACGGGAACGGATATCTTCGAGGCAACATCATACATGGGCCGTGTTCCGCAAATCGACAGCCTGACGTTTGAAAAGGATACCCGGCCAGGCTCAAGCGATGAAATCACACGGGCAGAGTTTTGGGCCACCGATCCTGCTGGCGTTGGCGACGCCTACTGGATTCGAACGTACAAAAACGGCATCCCACTCCTTAAGCCCAGTGAAATCAACATGGCCTTTGACGCGGGGATGAGCATTGGCGGTCAGACGGATGGCGTGACATTTATAGCTCCGGTGCGCCGGCGTATAAACTCCAACGATGAGGATGCCGATGGTGCTTTGCTTTCGCCGATCGTCGATGGCGACTCCATCCATGTCCAGATCCATTCTGTTACGCCTGCAGCATTTACATTCCTTACCCAACTCTCCATCCAAACCAACCGCCCCGGAGGATTTCAGGAATTGTTCTCCACGCCGCTAGCCAATGTGTCTACCAACATAGTCAACACAAACCCGGGCGGGAGCAAGGTTGTAGGCTTCTTCAACGTCTCCGCAGTCTCTTCGGCAGGGAAACGGTACAAGCCGTAAAGACCGGCCCGGAGTTCTGGTGATTTTAGGGCACCGGGTTTTTATTTACGGTCCGATCATGTAGTTTTCACACATGTTGTGCTTGTTGAGACGCATTGTAGGGTTGATCCTCGTCGTGGCTGCGGCCTGCTCCTTCACCAGCCAGGCACAAACCACGACCGTGATGGAGACCAATGCTCCCCGTGTAAAGTGGTACCGACTCAATACGCCCAATTTCCGGGTGCTCTACCCTAAAGGATTTGAACAGCAGGCCCAGCGCGTGGCCAATACCCTGGAAACCGTTCGCGGACCGGAGTCGCGGACTATGGGCGTTGGCTCCCGTAAGATCTCCATCATCCTGCAGAACCAGTCGTCGGTATCCAACGGCTTTGTCACCGCGGCACCCTGGCGGTCGGAGTTCTACACCATGCCTACACAGAACTACAATTTTGCCGGCACCAACGACTGGCTCGATGGCCTCGTGGTGCATGAGTATCGGCATATGGCACAGTTCCAGCGCAGCATCACCGGCTTCAACAAATTCTTCTACTATCTCCTGGGGCAGCAAGCTTCGACAGGAATGGCTTTCGCCGCCGCACCGCAGTGGTTCTGGGAAGGTGACGCCGTAGCCACCGAGACTGCCTACACAGGCAGCGGACGCGGGCGAATACCTCAGTTTGATATGCTGTTCCGCACAAACATCATGGAAGGCAGATCGTTCAATTACCACAAGCAGTATCTGCGGTCGTACAAACACAATATCCCCGATCACTATGTGCTGGGATACAACATGATCGCTCACCTCCGTAAAAAAACCAACGACCCGATGATATGGGAGAAGGTGGCAGGACAGTCATGGAACGTCCCCTTTATCCCGTTCGCATTCTCCAATGCGCTCAAG
>CAYMPU010000044.1:0-18545 GCA_964392375.1 uncultured Ohtaekwangia sp.
TTCTGGTACATGGGTCTCATTCCCGACTTCGCTGTTATTCGCGACCGGGCTGTTCGTATGGGCCACATGACCCGCGCACGTATTTACAATGGTCTCAGCTTTGGCTGGGACGGCGCTGCCAAGACTTGGATGCGGTATGAATCCGTTGCCCTGATCCTCGCAGGTCTGTCAACCCCACTCGTACTCTCCGTTCACACAATCGTATCGATGGACTTCGCCACCTCGGTTATCCCGGGCTGGCATACAACGATCTTCCCGCCCTATTTCGTGGCTGGTGCTATCTTCTCGGGTTTCGCGATGGTGCTTACGCTCCTCCTGGTTACACGCAAGGTGTTTAAGCTGGAGGATTACATTACCATCTATCACGTCGAGTTGATGAATATCATCATCATTGTGACAGGATCGATCGTAGGTATCGCCTATATCACGGAGTTCTTTATAGCATGGTATGGTCAAGTACCGGCTGAAAGCTACGCGTTCATCAACCGCGCTACCGGTCCTTACTGGTGGGCATATTGGTCCATGATGACCTGTAACGTGATCTCTCCCCAGCTCTTCTGGTTTAAGAAATTGCGCACAAACCTCGTGGCTACGTTCATTATTTCGATCATCGTTAACATCGGCATGTGGTTCGAGCGTTTTGTGATTATCGTGACTTCGCTTCACAGGGACTATGTTCCTTCCAGCTGGACGATGTTCCACCCGACCATGTATGACATTGGACAGTATATTTTCACGTTCGGTATCTTCTTCACCGCGTTCTTCCTCTTTGCGAAGTTCTTCCCGGTGATCAACATGGCGGAGGTGAAGAGCATCATCAAGGCGACTTCAGAGAAAAAAGGTTCTAACGCACATCATTAATAGCGAACGCAATGGCTTCGAAAGAAAATTTCCTGGTAGGCATTTTTGACGATGAGGATGTACTCCTCCACGCTGTCGAGAACATCCGCGACAAGGGCGTGAAGATCAAAGAGGTTTACTCACCCTTTCCGGTGCACGGTCTGGATGAAGTACTCGGCTATCGCCGGACAAGACTTCCCATCGCAGCATTTTTGTTTGGTATGACGGGAACCATTACGGCACTGTCGACACAGATATGGATGCTGGGATTTGACTGGCCGATGATCATTGGAGGTAAGAACTTCTATTCTATTCCACCCTTCATTCCGGTAACGTTTGAATTTACCGTGTTGCTTTCTGCTTTCGGTATGGTGGGAACCTTCCTGGTGGTCAGCGACATGAAACCCTACAAGTGGCCTCGCCAGTATGATAACCGGAGCACAGATGACAAGCACGTAATGGCTGTCGATTTGGGAGCCAACAAGATTTCAAAGGAGGATATCCGCAGGATTCTGAAAGAAAGTGGTGCTTCGGAAGTAAACGAAAAAAGCTTTTAGTCCATGACGATGATCAATTTCAAGAATACGTTGGTCGGAATCGCCGCAATCTCCCTCGTGGGATGCGCTGGCGGAGACAATCCGGGCCGTGAGTACGCACCCAATATGTACCACTCTGTCGCCTATGAGCCGCTGTCGCAGATTACCGATGAGCAGGCCGGCGCCTGGGCCAACGCCCTGGACAACGGAAGAGGGGAGTACTTCAACTCGAACAAGTACAACGAGTTCCGCATGAATATGCGTGAGCCGGCACCGAATACGGTGAAGCGTAATAAGTATGGCTGGTTGCCGTATCGCAGCAAGAACGTGCCGAAAGACAGCGTCGACATTGTAGTGAAGGGATTGACAAGTCCCCTGGAAGAGAACAATCCGGTGTATGTAGCTGAAGGCAAGGCCATGTATGAGGTGTACTGCAAGCATTGCCACGGTGCCACTGGCATGGGTGATGGAAAAGTTGCCGACAAGTATCCTGGCGTAGCCAACCTGAAGGGAGATTCTTATCTGGCCATGTCCGAGCCGCATATATTCCACGTGATCACGTATGGCGCCGGACTGATGGGTGCCCATGGCTCACAAGTAAGCCCGGAAGATCGGTGGAGAATTGCCCGGTATGTAAAGTCACTACAGAGTACGAAATAACCTGCTGATAAACGATCGCGCGAAATGAACGCTACACACGAAGTTTCTGACGAAAGATACATCCTCAAACCGGAGACACGGACCACACTGCTTATGGTGTTGGGCGTGGGTATCATCCTGTTTGGCCTGGGTGTCTACATGGCTATGTCCGGTGGACACGAGGAACACGGTGCGGCCGAGCATGCGGCTACGTCCATTTCCAAGGATATGGTCGCAAGCCTTGACGCACCTGCCGCCGAGGCAGCTGCGGCTGAGCATCATGGCAGCCCCGCGTGGCTGAAGAGAATCTATACGACGCTGTGGATGAACAACGTTTTCTTCGCAGGCCTTGGACTTATAGGGTTGTTTTTTGTTGCCATTCAATATGCCGCGCAGGCTGGATGGTCCGCTGGTGTTAAGCGGATTCCGCTGGCTATGGGTCATTGGATTCCGATTGCCGGTATCCTTATGCTGGTTCTTTGGTTTGTCGTTAAGGGCGATGTGTTCCATTGGACGCATGCTGACCTCTACAATACAGAAAGTGCAGACTACGACAAGATCATCGACGGCAAGGGAGGCTATTTCTTCTGGCCCTTGGCCAAAGGTACCTTCCCGGCCTTCTTTGTAGGCCGTATGGTTCTGTTCTTTGGATTGTGGTACCTGTTCTTCACCTGGATCAAACGCGAGATGCTCGCCGAGGATCTGGATGGCTCGACACAACACTGGCTCTCAGCCCGCAAGTTCTCAACAATCTTCCTAGTCATTTTCGGCTATAGCTCGTCGGTGGCAGCATGGGACTGGGTAATGAGCATTGATACCCACTGGTTCAGCACGATGATGGGCTGGTATGTATTCGCCAGCTGGTGGGTAACCGGCCTGGCAATGATTACACTCATTGTAGCCCTGCTCAAGCAGGCTGGCTATCTAAAGGTGGTCAACGCCAATCACCTCCACGACCTGGGCAAGTTTGTATTTGCCTTCAGCATATTCTGGACCTACATCTGGTTCAGCCAGTTCATGCTGATTTTCTATGCGAATATCCCGGAAGAAACCGTGTATTTCATACAGCGTAGGAACGTGTCGCCCTACAGTTGGATATTTTTTGCCAACCTGTTCCTAAACTTTGCGCTTCCATTCTTGTTGCTCATGATGCGTGACTCCAAGCGTCACATCGGTATGTTAAAGGTTGTGTGTCCGATCATTATCGTTGGCCACTGGCTCGACTACTATCTGATGGTAACGCCGGGTGTGATGAAAGGTGAGGGAGGGCTTGGTCTGCTGGAAATAGGAATGGGTGTCATCTTTATGGCCGCATTCCTTCTGGTGACGCTGACGAGCCTGACGAAGTTCCCGTTGGTAGCGAAGAATGACCCGATGTTGAAGGAGAGCCTGGGGCATCATATTTAGTAAGGAGAGAAGGAGACGTTAACGAACTTAGCTATGATGAATCTAATTATTGGTATTGGGGTGGTGTTGATCCTGGTGATCGTCTACATGATCTTCAAGATCACCAACCTCGTTGGCCTGGTCAAAGGGGAAAAGGAGAAGGTAGATTCCTGGAATGGATTGAACGCCTTCCTGTTTATGGCCTTCATGATTGCGTCGCTGGGCGGATTCTTCTGGTATTCCTACGTCCACTTTGACAGTTACGTATTGCCCGTAGCTTCTGAGCACGGCAAGATCACCGATCACCTGTTCTGGATTACGATGGCAATTTGCGTTATCGCATTTTCCATTATTTCCGTTGTCATGTTCTGGTTCACGTATAAGTACCAGTATAAGGAAGGACGCAAAGCAGAATATTTCGTGGATAACCATAAACTGGAGATCCTGTGGACACTGATACCTGCCGTAGTCATGGCCCTCTTGATCTTCAGAGGCCTCCGCGCATGGAATGATATCACCGGTCCTGCTACGAAGGAAGCAGTCATTATTGAGCTTGTGGCCCAGCAGTTTGCCTGGACGGCGCGCTATCCTGGTTCTACCGACGAGGAACTAGGCAAAATTGACTTCCGTCTGATCGATGCCAGCAATGAGTTTGGTCTAGACCTCACCGACAAAAATTCTTTTGATGACTTCAAGTCCCTTGAACTTCATTTGCCTGTCAATAAGGAGGTACTCCTGAAAATCAGGGCCAAGGACGTACTGCATAGTGTGTTCCTCCCGCACTTTCGAGTGAAGATGGATGCTGTGCCGGGTATGCTGACAACCTTTAAGTTCGTGGCAACCAAGACGACGCAGCAAATGCGCGAGGAGACAGGGAATCCAAACTTCAATTACGAAATGGCCTGTACTGAGATTTGTGGCAAGGGTCACTTCTCCATGAGATTCCCGGTCGTCGTGGAAGACGAAGAAAGCTACAAGAAGTGGAAGGCCAGCCAGGAATCATGGCTGAAGCAAAACCCCGACTACCTGAAGCGGGTGCCTGAGAACCTCCGTGAATTTGCGATGATCAAGTCGGGGATGGAACCTGACAACGGCTCGGCCGATCATGGTTTGTTGCAAACTGTATCCAAACATTAATCCGAACGAATTACTACCATGGCAACAGCAGATATTAAAGTACACACCGAAGCCCACCACGATGACCATGGCCATGACCATGAGCATCACGGCAATTTCTGGACGAACTACATCTTCTGCCAGGATCACAAGGTCATCGCCAAGCAATTCCTCATCACGGGTATGGCCTGGGCGCTCATCGGTGGTATCCTGTCGGTAATCTTCCGTCTCCAGCTGGGCTTTCCGGAAGCCTCATTGGAGTGGTTGCGCCCCATTCTTGGTGGCTGGATTACACCGGAAGGAAAGATCGACTCTGAATTCTACCTCGCCCTGGTGACGATGCACGGAACCATCATGGTGTTCTTTGTACTTACAGCAGGCTTGAGTGGAACATTCAGTAACTTCCTCATTCCGCTGCAAGTGGGTGCCCGTGACATGGCCTCCGGTTTCATGAATATGCTGTCGTACTGGTTCTTCTTTCTGTCCAGCGCGTTCATGTTCACTTCATTGTTCCTCTCTACCGGTCCTGCCGGTGGTGGTTGGACCATCTACCCTCCGTTGAGTGCACTGCCACAAGCCATCCAGGGTTCTGGTCTGGGCATGACCCTGTGGCTCATTTCCATGGCATTGTTCATTGTGAGCACACTGCTGGGGGGTATCAACTACATTACGACCATCATAAACATGCGCACACAGGGTATGTCGTTTACGCGCATGCCACTGACGATTTGGGCATTCTTTTTTACAGCCATTATCGGCTTGTTGTCATTCCCGGTTCTTTTCGGGGCGGCATTGTTGCTGATCTTTGACCGTAGCTTCGGCACCAGTTTCTTTTTGTCGGATATCTACATTGCAGGAGAGGCCCTTCCGAACGTAGGTGGTAGCCCCATCCTGTTCCAGCACTTGTTCTGGTTCCTTGGCCACCCTGAAGTGTACATCGTGTTGCTCCCTGCTCTCGGTATCACCTCCGAGATCATCGCAACCAACTCGCGTAAGCCAATTTTCGGTTATAAGGCCATGGTGGGCTCCATGCTCTTCATCGCCATACTTTCGTTCGTTGTTTGGGCACACCACATGTTCGTCACGGGAATGAATCCGTTCCTTGGCTCGATCTTTACCTTGCTGACACTCATCATCGCCGTGCCTTCGGCGGTAAAGATCTTCAACTACGTAACAACACTGTGGAAGGGAAATATTCGATTTACGGCAGCGATGATGTTCTCCATCGGCCTCGTTTCATTCTTCCTCACAGGAGGAATCACGGGTCTTTTCCTGGGTAACTCCGCCGTTGACATTCAATTGCACGACACATACTTCGTCGTAGCGCACTTCCACCTCGTGATGGGCAGCGCATCATTTTTTGGGATGATCGCCGGTATTTACCACTGGTTCCCGAAGATGTTCGGCCGCATGATGGATGAGCGCCTGGGTACGATACACTTCTGGCTTACGTTTGTGGGCGTTTACATGGTATTCTTCCCGATGCACTATATCGGTATTGCCGGCTTCCCGCGCAGATACTATTCCTGGACGAACTTTGAGACGTTCAGTTCCTTTGCTGACCTGAACATGCTGGTAAGTATTGCTGCCATCATTACGCTAGGTGCGCAGTTTATTTTCCTCTTCAATTTCTTCTACAGCATCTGGCGTGGAAGGCTGGCTTCGGCAAACCCCTGGGGTTCAACCACCCTGGAGTGGACCACACCGCGTCACCCCGGCCATGGCAACTGGCCTGGCGAAATCCCCACGGTTTACCGTTGGCCGTATGACTACAGCAAACCTGGTGCGAAGGAAGATTACATCCCGCAGACCATTCCGTATTCCGAGACTCCGGAGTCGAACTTGCCTCACGAGAATGAACTGATCAAACTCGAAATGGGCAATTCTGGCGCAATTACTCCAGACAGCAACAAACACTGATCGGCTTTCAGGCACGACGTTGACTTCGACAGCGACCAGACGGTTTCATAAGCTATGCTTGGCTACCCTGGTCGCTGTCTATTTTTTGATACTGGTCGGTGGGGTGGTTCGAGCCACCGGTTCAGGAATGGGCTGCCCCGATTGGCCTACGTGCTTCGGAAGCCTGGTGCCGCCTACAAGAGTAGACCAGCTTCCTGCTGATTACAAGGAGCAATACGCTGCCCACCGGGACAAGAAGAATCAGAAGTTCGCGAAGTATCTTTCCCTGGTTGGTCTTCAAAGTACTGCCGACAAAATTCTTTCTGACAAGTCTATTTTGATTGAGGAGGAGTTCAATCCTACAAAGACCTGGGTGGAGTATGTCAACCGACTCATTGGGGTAGCTATTGGGCTTTTGATCATTACACTCTTTGCCGTGTCCTGGCCCTTGCTGGCATCACGCCCCCGACTTTTCATTGGTTCGTTGGGACTTCTTGTTCTCGTGATCTTTCAGGGCTGGTTTGGGTCCATTGTCGTATCCACCAACCTGACATCCTGGACCATCACCATACATATGCTGCTGGCGGTTGTCATGGTGATCCTGCTGGTGTGGCTGATGGTAAGATCTGGTGAACCACGTTCCCAGGCACCTGCCAGCCTCCGTCCGTGGCTCATGGTCGGCATCTTTGCTTTTGTGATTCAAACCCTTCTGGGAACGGAGGTTCGTGCCGTATTGGACCGGCTGGCGTCTCTGGCCACCGATCGCGGAGATTGGATCCGACTGGCTGGGGCTGATTTTCTCATCCACCGGTCCTTCTCATGGGTTGTTGTCCTGATTCAGGCAGGTATTTATTTCAACCTGCGTAAAACCAGTGCTGAAAAGACTTCCTACCTAGTTTCAATCCTCTTAATTTTGTGCTCCGTGTTGACTGGTTCAGCCATGGCTTACTTCCGTGTCCCTGCTGCGATGCAGCCCGTCCACCTCTTGGTGGCGGTCATATCTATAGGATGGATGTACCAGGTTTACTTGCAGTCCAACGGAGCGGAGACTAAAGCATCGGCACAATGATCGTTAATGTAGATACGGTTCCATCCCCTCTAAATCCCTCGAGAGCAGCGGCCTATGTCGAGTTATTGAAGCCTAGGCTTTCCATGCTGGTTGCCTTCTCATGCGCCTTTGGTTACAGCCTGGCGACCCGTGGGCAGGTGGATTGGACGGTATTGTCGGTTCTCACCTTTGCTGGATTTTTGATGTCGGGTGCATCGGTTACGATCAACCAGGTGATTGAGCGCGACCTCGATGCTCTCATGGAGCGTACCAGGAACCGCCCGCTGCCTACAGGCCGGGTAACCGTTTTGGAAGCCAGTGTCTTTGCTATTTTATGCATGATCGTAAGCGTAGTTCTCTTGTGGATCGTCAGCAATCCCCTTACCGTCATCCTTGCGCTGGTGTCCATGATACTTTACTCGTTTGTTTATACTCCACTGAAAAGGGTAGGGCCTATCGCTGTGTTTGTGGGTGCATTTCCGGGCGCATTGCCGCCGTTATTGGGATGGATTGCTGCTACTGGCGGAATCTCGCACGAGGCACTGATCATCTTCGGGATCCAGTTCATCTGGCAGTTCCCTCACTTCTGGGCCATCGCCTGGGTTGCGGATGATGACTACAAAAAGGCTGGATTCAAATTGCTGCCGTCCGGCGGCGGAAAGAACCTGAACACTGCTGTTCAGATCATGATCTACACCATGTTCCTTATTCCGTTGGGCTTGCTCCCTGCGAAGTTCGGGATGACGGGTCTCGACTCAGCCATCGTGGCTACGGTATGCGGTGTTGCTTTCTTTGCGCAAACTTTCTCGCTCATGAAAACAGGAAGCCGGCAGTCGGCGTTAAGGATTATGTTCGGATCATTTATTTACCTGCCCGTCGTGCAGATAGCTTATTTGCTGGATAAGGTTGGGTAGGGGAATGGTGATGTTAGATGTCAAAATTAGATAACGGAAGATAGAAATGGCAACAAGTGAGATGAAGATCGTAGAGGAGCCAAAGAAGGTGCTGACCATGCACCCTAAGAAGTTTGCACTATGGCTGTTCATGGCCAGCGTACTGATGCTCTTTGCATCGTGGACCTCAGCCTATATTGTGCGGCAGGCAGAAGGCAACTGGGTGTTCTTTGATCTTCCAGTGCTGTTTTACTACTCCACGGCCCTCATCGTGCTCAGTAGTGTGACCATGCAGCTAGGCTATTTCGCCGCAAAGAAGAATAACCTCCAGCGGGTTACTACTTTGGTGACTATGACAGCGGTTCTGGGCTTGCTTTTCCTTGTTGCTCAGGTATTGGGCTGGTCGCAGTTGGTCAACAATAGCGTGTATTTTGTTGGTAATCCGTCCGGATCCTTTGTCTACGTCATCACAGGGTTCCATGGGCTCCACATCATCAGCGCGATCATCTTTTTGCTTATCGTGCTGAAGTCGGCCTCTGAAAAGCGAATTCATTCGGGCAACACGGCCCAGATCGAAATGTGTGCGACCTACTGGCATTTCCTTGGGTTTCTGTGGGTCTATTTGTTCTTTTTTCTGATGATAAATCGATAAAAACAGGATTGGTATTTCGTTGAGACAATTGTAGATTAGCGTCTGATTATAACCCGAAAACAGCGTTCTATGGATCATTCGACCGCGGCAGTCACACACGGTAAAAGCGTATGGGATGGAGGCACATCCCCGATGGGCGCCAGCTATGGCAAGCTCATGATGTGGTTCTTCCTGATGTCCGATGCCTTCACGTTTTCCGGTCTGCTGATCACCTACGGTTTGGTGAGATCTTCCAACCCGGCCTATGAAGGGGCGGTGGATGCTTTCCACTTTGCCACGACACATTGGCCCATCCCTGAAAAGGTATTTGAGGCGGTTCCCTTCCTCCACGGCGTTGAACTTCCGCTGGTGTTTGTTGGATTCATGACGTTTGTACTGATCATGAGCTCCGTAACGATGGTGCTCGCCGTTGAAGCTGGCCATAGAATGGATCGATTGGCAGTTGAGAAATGGATGCTCTGGACGCTTGTTGGTGGTATTACCTTCTTGAGCTGTCAGGCATGGGAGTGGACGCACTTCATCATTGGGACGGACACGCCAACCCTGATGCAGGTTTTTAACACCAAGTTGGGCGTTATGGAATCGGTCGAGGTCACCGGGGCCAATCTGCACGTAAATCAATACGGACCCCCGGCGTTTGCAGACTTCTTTTTCTTCATTACCGGATTCCATGGATTTCACGTATTCAGCGGAGTGCTGTTAAACTTCCTTGTGTTCTACAACGCTGTAACAGGCGTGTATGACCGGCGTGGGCACTATGAAATGGTCGAAAAGGTCGGACTGTACTGGCACTTTGTAGACCTTGTTTGGGTATTTGTGTTTACTTTCTTTTACCTCGTATAAAACCGTTGATCATGTCACATAAAGAACCTGAAGTTGTCGTTCTTCCGCCGAACCAGGAAAAAATCAAGCAGCTGTGGCGTGTGGCGCTGTACCTGCTCGTCATCACCATGATTGAGTTTGGTATTGCTTTTACCCTTGATCATGGAGCCGTCAAAACAGCCCTGTTTGTCTTCCTGACTATTGTGAAAGCGGGCTATATCGTAGGTGAATTTATGCACTTGAAGTATGAGGTGAAGGTGCTCTTTTGGGCCGTACTCATACCCATGATTTTTATCGTTTGGATGCTCGTAGCGTTTGTCTATGAGGGCACCCAGATGATTCGCTAACACATCCGCACCGACCTCAAGGAAGGCTAAGGTTGATGAAACTTTTGGCCTTCTTTTTATGTTAACCAGTTACCCGTGAAAAAGCTTCTCTATCTCTTCCTTGCCTTGCTGCTCCCCGGACTGGTGTTTGTGTTCCTTAAGTACCAGGGGTCCAATCGTTTTGATATTCCGGTGTATTATGAGAAGGGGGTTGAGGAAGTACGCGGTTCTTGCGCTCCTCTGCCCGCCGGACCCTATCATGTTGACGATTCTGTCTGGTCGCATCTGAATGAGGGTAAGCAGAAGGCCAATGTGATCATCTTTCCTTCACCCACGTTGGATGTTCAGAATATTGCCCGTGCCATTGGCGAAGAGATCGGTGAGGATGCTTCGTTCACCGATGGTGCCAGACTCAGTAGCGACAGTCTGACCACCGAGCGTTGGAGCAATTGTACCTTCTTGATGACTTCGCCCAGACAGACTGTGCTTCTTGACGATCAGGGAAGAATACGAGGGTACTACGACCTTCACTTCAGGGATGAGGCAGATCGGTTGCGGGTGGAATTGAAGATCCTTCTTGAACAATATTGATATGTCGGAGAACAAGGAGCCCTACCGTAAACTGATCATAGCCTTATCGATTGTCATCCCTTTGGTAGTAGCGGTGTTGTTCCGCGTACAGATACCCGGCTATGACTTCTCTTTTCTTCCTCCCATCTATGCATCCATCAATGGGGTAACAGCCATTCTCCTGATGGCATCCTATTGGGCTATCCGCAATGGGCGCAGGGAGTTGCATGAATGGATCAACCGCCTGTGCATTATACTATCGGCTACCTTTCTGATCATGTATGTACTCTACCATATGACCAGTGAACCGACTCCCTATGGTGGGGAGGGTGTGTTGCGTACAGTCTATTTCCTGATCCTGATCACGCATATCTTGCTCTCAGTGGCCGTGGTGCCCATGATTCTCTTTACGTTTTCCCGAGCCCTGGCAGGGAACTTTGAGCGACACAAGAGATTGGCTAAATTTACGTTTCCCGTATGGCTCTATGTGGCCATCTCTGGTGTTCTGGTGTTTCTGATGATTAGTCCATATTACCCGTGAAGCGCTTACTTACACTTTTCATCTTTCTGATGGCCCTGGCTTCGTCCGCCTCAGCTCAGTGCGCTATGTGCCGCACAACGCTGGAGAACAATGTGAGCAATGGTAACATCGGTATTGCCGCGGGTATCAACCAGGGCATTCTATACCTATTTTTCGCCCCGTACATCGCCGTGGGCGTAATTGCTTACTTCTGGTACCGCACCAGCAAATCTCATGGACAAGAGCTTCCGAAAGGCTCTGCTCTCCGGTAAGTGCCCGGCCTGCAGGGAAGGACTCATCTTCAAGCACCCGCTGTCGCTTTCGCGGATTTCTCACTTTGCTGAAATGCATGGTGCATGCCCCGCTTGTGGAGCGGGCTTTGAGCCGGAGCCAGGTTTCTACTTTGGCTCAATGTTCATCACCTATGCCTTCAACGTGATACTTGTTATTGTCAGCGGTGTCACGATGTATTCTTTCTGGGACCTCCCGGAATGGACCTTCATTGTGGTGGTCTTCCTGTTGGCCGTCGTTGCGCTCCCGTTCTCCTTCCGGATGTCCAGGACGCTCTGGCTTTATTGGTTTGGGGGACTTCACTATAACCCAAAGCACAATTCCTAAAGGGCGTTTTGGTATCTTCGTACACGTTGATACACATGCGTAGACCCATCATCATTCTGCTTATTCTGGCGGCATCCGCTCTCGCGGGAGGGTTCACCTTGCGATCACAATTCAGCAGTCGCTTTCCTGAGGTGTTGCGTGAGCAGGTAGAGGGTGCGATACGTTCGGAATATAAGGCTATTGAAGAAGAAGCAATCACCCTTCTTCGTGATTCCCTCGATGTTCAATCTCCTTCATGGGACGATGCTACCCATGCTTTTATGTACGCTGATGAAAGGGGAATTATTGCATATAACCGCAATGAGTATCTGCCGGATGTTTCGTCGTGGAAAGGCCCGGGTGTATTGTCCTTTGTCTCTAACCAGCGAGGTGATTTTCTGCTCAAGAAGTGGCCATGGAAGAGCGGGTATCTGATCAACATTCTCACGCTTCGCGACAGGTACATGATCACCAACGGGTTTCTATTTCCTCACCTTAACCCAGAGATATTCCCAATGCGTGAAGTGGATATCGTTGGGCCATCCGGTTCTGTGGGGGATGGCATTCAATTAGGCAACGAGGTCCTGTTTCGTGTAGTGTCGGGCCCCACAGAAGTTCGTGATAGCCGATGGTCCTTTGCTGCTTTCCTCATCGCCACTGGCCTCCTGCTGGTCACGCTTCGAAATATTGGCCGACGCATCGAGGTTAGCGCAGGACCCGATCTTACGTTGATTTTGTGGCTTGTGGCCTTGTATGGTATTCGCTGGGGAATGGTGCAAGCGGGCGTTCCTTCCATCTTTCTGGAGTCTGATATTTTTGACCCCAAGGTATTTGCCTCGTCAACACTCAATGCTTCCATGGGTGACCTGCTGTTCAATGGACTATGTGTTTTTGTTGTTGTGCTCTATTTGTTACGACACTTTACCAGTATGCGATCGGTTCGATGGGTGCTCCAGCAATCTGTGTCGGTGCGTTTTGTCACGGCAACCCTGTGTCTGCTCCTGGCCTTTTTCGCCTTGATGTTCTCCTTCAATTTCATCGAGGTGATCTATCATAATTCAACGGAGTCACTCGATATCACACAGTCCCTGACCTTCCGTTGGGTCAGGGTGACAGCCTTCCTTGCCGTGCTCGTTGGTACCGTGAGCGCTTTCTTGTTTATCCATGTATTGGTTTCGCTCGCACGTCATATGATGGCGGATGGTCTGGTCTACTTTTTCATCGCCTTGGTATTGGCAGCCGGACTCTTTCTACTCCAGTACACATTATCAGGAAATGACAACGTAATTTCCCTCACTACCGGACTGATCCTGCTTCCGTTGTTGCGGGTATTGAACTTTGACAAACTGGAGTTTGCGTTTTCTTTCCGGTTCTTCCTTTACCTGGTCTTTTCGCTCACGGTGTTCAGTATTCATCATTCGCTGGCCATCCGGTCGTTTCATCAGGAGCGTTTGACGCGGGATCAGTATCGCTATGCCAAGGATTTTCTTACCGAGCGCGATGTTCTGGGTGAATATTTGCTGGATCAGGCACGACAGCGTATCGCGAATGACCCGTTCATCCGAACACGAATGGCAAGTCCATTCTTTTCGAGGAATTCTGTTGTCGATAAAGTCAGACGGGTGCACCTCAACCGTTATTTTGACCGCTATGAATTGAGCATTACAACGAGGAATTCTTCGGATACCACTTCTATCCCAGGTATGGCCGCAGGTAGTATTCAAGCGACAGGGTATCCAGGAATCTGGTACTCAGCGACTGCCGCAGGGGAGGCCCTTAAGCGGTATCGTGTTTCCGTCCCCATCGTTCACCAGCGATTGGTAGGGTACGTAGAACTGGACCTGGTGCTCAAGCGTGTTCTTCCCGACAACGTCTTTCCGGAATTGCTCGTGGACAACCGCTTTAGTCAGATGTACCGGAATCGAGATTTCAGCTATGCTGTTTTCCAGGACGGTAGGGTCGTAAATAGTTTTGGTGTATTTAACTACGAGAAGGATTTCGCTCGTGAAATGCTCGGCCGGCAGTCGTTGTATCTCACCGGAGAGCTTATGACCGGATATGTTCATCTTGGCATCGAGGAGACAGACGGTTCCGTGGCGGTAGTGTCTGCACCAGCCTATTCCTGGTCATCGTTTGTGACAAATATTAGCTTCTGGTTTGTTCTCGGCCTCACCCTGCTTCTGCTTGTTCAGGGTTTGTTTGGGGCCTTTGCGCTAGCTGCAGGTCGGAACTTTGCTTACACGGGGCGTATTCAATTGTTCATGTTCCTGGCGTTTGCCCTCCCCATGGTGGCCGTCAGCATCACGACATTGACGCTGATGGGGCGATCGAGTGAGGAAAGCACCACGCGGGAATTTCAGGACCGGTCGATGAGCGCAAGCCAGCGCATGGCGACCTTATTTTCTTCTGATTCAATGCTCGATGAATCTCGTCTGGAAGCCTGGGTTTCAGAAAACGCAGTCTATGCGAAAGCCGATATTTCTGTGTATACACCTAAAGGCAACCTGGTGGCTACCTCACAGCCTGCGCTGTTTGAAAACCAATTGCTTTCCTCGCGCATGAACCGGGAGGTTATGCGGCGCATTGTATTGAATGGGGAGCGTCAGGTGGTGACGAGCGAGCAAATCGGGACCCTCCAGTACAGCAATGCCTATGCGGCGGTCCTTTCGCCTCAAACGGGCCGCGTTTCAGCGGTGGTGAGCCTTCCATTCTTTGAATCCGTTTCGTATCTGCAGAGGAGCCAAATACTGATCCTGTCGAACATCCTGCAGGTGTTCGTCGTGGTCTTTCTGATATTTACCCTGCTGTCCTTTCTGGCGGCAGACAACCTGGCTTTCCCAATCCGGTTCATTACCAAGAAGCTTCGGCAGACAACATTTGCGGGCGAGAATAAGCCATTGGAATGGAGTGCCCGCGATGAAATCGGAATGCTGGTGAACGAGTACAATCGCATGGTGCGTAACCTGGAGGAAAGCAAGCGGGCACTGGCTCGGAGTGAGAAGGAGTCAGCGTGGCGAGAGATGGCCAAACAGGTCGCCCATGAGATCAAGAACCCTCTTACTCCCATGAAGCTGACCCTTCAGCAAATGGAGCAAAATCTCCGCTCCGGCGAGCTGGACAATGAGAAGTCAAAGAAATCGGTTGATGTGCTTCTCCGACAAGTAGAGATTTTGAATGCCATCGCATCGTCCTTTAGTATGTTCGCGCGCATGCCAGCACCGGCACCACAACGTTTGGATCTCGCAAAACTCTTATCAGAGACTACCAATTTGTTTGTGACGAGTGAAAACGCGGATGTTTCGTTTGTTGCACCCTCGGAACCTTGCTGGGTATCCGTCGATCCGGCATCATTCGGCAGGGCCGTATCCAATATTCTGATCAACGCCACCCAGGCAAGGGCAGAGGGCAGGAAACTTGCCTTGTCGGTGACCGTTACCAGGACTGCCACGAATGTCGTGGTGGCGATTGGGGACAATGGCATCGGCATTCCGATCGACCTTCAGGAACACATTTTTCAGCCCCAGTTTACGACAAAAGAGGCTGGTTCCGGGCTAGGCCTTATCATGGCTCGGCAAATTGTTTTGCAGGCGAGCGGCAGGATATGGTTCGAGTCCATCCCGGGTCAGGGAACGACATTTTTCATTGAACTTCCTATTGCTCCTTAGGATCGCGTGCAGCCAGCCATGCCATGGTTTCCCATGAGTTTTTCACTGAACTGGTGGGTCCCTGCGAATGAAAAGTTATAGGCTTGTACCGTTCTTGAGCGCCTGCATGACCTTGTTGGAGAACACGAAGTCATTGAGTTCGGAAACACCCGAGTGGGTAATCTCCTTGCTGGAGCCTTCCCATAGTTTCATCCCCTTATAAAGGAACATGATTTGCTCACCGATTCCCATAACGGAGTTCATGTCATGCGTCACAACAATGGTGGTAATGTCAAACTCATGGGTAATTTCACCAATCAGGTCATCAATCAGGATAGAAGTCTGGGGGTCAAGACCTGAATTGGGCTCGTCACAGAAAAGATAGTTAGGATTGTTGACGATGGCCCGGGCGATGCCTACCCGCTTTTTCATACCTCCGGAAATTTCAGAAGGCATCTTCTTATTCACATTTTCAAGACCCACCCGCTTGAGGCAGAAGTTGACCCGGTCAAGCTTTTCTTCCATGGGCATCTTGGTGAGTATGTCGAGGGGAAACATGACATTGCTTTCCACGTCTTTCGAATCGAACAAGGCTCCGCCCTGAAACAGCATCCCGATCTCACGACGAATTTCGGATTTCAGTTCTTTGTCGGCTTCAGAGAAGTTACGCAGATCATAGAAAACATTGCCTTCATCGGGGTTGAGGAGCCCGACAATACATTTCAACAAAACGCTTTTGCCGGTGCCGCTTGAACCAATGATGAGATTGGTCTTGCCTTTCTGAAACTCACCGGTAATGTTCTGGATGACGGGTTTTCCGCCAAAGGATTTGCTGATGTTGTTTACCTTGAGCATGGCCTATCGTACGTATAACAATTGAGCCAGCAGGTAATCTGCCGAAAGGACAGCAATAACGCTCGTCGTTACGGCCGCGGTTGTGGCGATACCTACCTCGAGGGCACCTCCCTGAGTATAATATCCTTTGAAGGAAGAGATGGAAGAAATGAGAAAGGCGAAAACAAAGGATTTGATCATCGCAAACGTGATGGAGTAGTCATCGAAGTAGAATCGAATGCCATAGATATAGTCAGCCGGTGTGATGATGCCGGTAATCCCACCCACCAAATACCCGGCAACCATCGAGCTTACGCCAGCAACAATCACCAGCATGGGATACATGAGCAATGAGGCAATAATCTTCGGAAGAACGAGGTAGGAAGTTGAATTGATTCCCATGACTTCGAGCGCATCAATCTGTTCGGTGATGCGCATCGTTCCCAAACCTCCGGCCATACTCGAACCCACCTTACCCGCAAAGATTACGGCGATGATGGTTGGGGCCAGTTCCAGGATGGTCATCTCCCGTACAACCTGGGAAATTACATAGCGTGGAATAAGGGGGCTCACCATGTTGTAGGCTGTTTGAACCGTAGTCACAGCGCCCATAAAGGAAGCGACCAGGGCTACAAGGGCGACTGACTTCAGTCCAATCTGAACGCATTCTTCGAGCGTCAGTTTGTAGTAGGTTTTGAATGTCTCCATGCGGACCACGAGTGAGCCCAAAAAGAGAATGTACTGTCCAAAACCCTTCATGAAATGCGTAACTTGCCCTAAATATAGCAATTCCATGAGTAAACTTGCGGTCATTACCGGGGGTACCAAGGGCATAGGGAAGGCGGTTGTTGACAAATTCGCCATGGCCGGCTTCGACATTGTCACGTGCTCCCGGAAGGAGTCAGATCTTATGGTCCTTCGTAAGCAAGTGACCGCCAGCCATCCTGTTCAGGTGGATACTTTTGTCGCCGACCTGTCCATGCTTTCCCAGGCGCGTGACTTCACCGACTTCGTATTGGGGTTGGGTCGTCCTTTGGATGTATTGGTGAATAATGCCGGCATGTTCACACCGGGTGAAATCATTACCGAGCGTGATGGCGCCTTGGAGAATATGATTGGAGCGAATCTCTACAGTGCCTACTATACTACGCGTGGACTTGCATCCGCGATGAAGGAGCGGAAGAGCGGCCATATCTTTAACATGTGTTCTATCGCCAGTCTCAAAGCTTATCCCAATGGGGGATCGTACGCGATATCCAAGTTTGCCCTGCTGGGAATGACCAAGGTCCTTCGTGAGGAGATGAAGGAATGCGGTGTGCGTGTAACGGCCGTTATGCCTGGGGCTACCCGGACATCAAGCTGGGATGCAGTGCAGCTGCCTGAGGAACGTTTCATGAAACCGGAAGATGTAGCTGACGCTATTTATAGCGCCTATGCCCTGTCGCCACGCAGCGTAGTGGAGGAAATTATCATTCGCCCTCAACTGGGGGATATTTAGCCTTCTTTTGACTTAAAAGGCCTGTCAAGTTGAAAACAATTCAGGGAAATAAGGGTTAATTTTGAAACACATTGCACTTGTGGAAGCTCAGGTAAGTCAGATTCGTCAGTACTGCAACAGTCTCACGCAATATTCACGCAGGGTGACCCGCGAGGTGAGTATTGGGGCTATCGCCATGGGTGGAAACAACCCTATCCGTATCCAGTCCATGACTACGGTAGATACCATGGATACCCTTGGTACGGTAGAACAAACCATACGTATGGTCGACGCTGGGTGCGACTACGTTCGCATTACCGCTCCGAGCCTCAACGAGGCGCAGAACCTGGTCGAAATTAAGAAGGAACTGAAGTTAAGAGGGTATAGTGTCCCACTCATAGCAGATATTCATTTTACACCCAATGCGGCGGAACTTGCGGCCCGTATTGTCGAGAAAGTTCGGGTCAACCCCGGCAACTACGCTGATAAGAAGAAGTTCGAGGAGATTGACTACTCGGATGCTTCTTATGAGGCTGAGTTGGAGAGGATCCGCAACAAGTTTACGCCGTTGGTAAAGATCTGCAAGGAGTACGGCACTGCGATGCGCATCGGTACCAACCACGGTTCATTGTCTGACCGCATCATGAGCCGCTACGGTGATACCCCCATGGGTATGGTGGAGTCGGCCCTGGAGTTCCTTAGGATATGCGAGGACCTTCAATATTATAACATTGTGCTCTCGATGA
>CAYMPU010000045.1:0-21241 GCA_964392375.1 uncultured Ohtaekwangia sp.
CGAGATGGTGTTTTCTATTGAAATCCTGTTGGATTAATTGTCAAAATCGGGTTCGTAGCTCGGATCTTTGCTGCGGCTCTCACCACCTTCTTCATCACCGTAGTCATCATCACCGCCAAAATCACCCGTGGCGCCGAAATCGTCCTCATCGCTTTTCTCCTCGGCGCCGAACTCAGGGTCTTTGGGTTTGGAGTCTACATCGTACTCCCCTTCACTATTCTTGGTGGCTGGAATTTTTACCAGGTAGGTGGCTTCGTCGGTCTCCAGGGGGAAAACAAAGATCGGTTCCTTCTTAGCGTTGTTAATTCGCGTAATGCTGTTCTCGTAACCGAGAGGGTACTGCTTTTTCATCAATTCCCGGAGGTCTTCCGAGAGGTTATCAAGACTCTTTATTACTTTTTTTTTGGTGACGGCCATGGGTGTCTACTTCAGCGGAAAAATCTGCGACAAATAGGAAAAGAATTTACATAGGAGGCAAGATTTTTCCCGAAATTTTTTGGGTATTACGGGTTTATCTCTATCTTTTCACTCCAAACAAATACTAACCAACCCCCACACTATCGATACCGAGCTCTACGTTACCTAACCGTGAGACAGAATGATAGACAAAAGGTGTGGCGACAGCGAGTTACTGTCGCTTTATCAACAAGGTAACGAAGAGGCATTCGAAGTGCTGCTCTATCGTCACAAATCGCGCATTTTTACGGCCATTTACTTGATTGTAAAGGACCGTTACCGGGCGGAAGACCTCCTTCAGGAGACCTTTATCAAGGCTGTAAATACCATCAAAAGTGGTCGTTACAATGAAGAGGGCAAGTTTCTCCCCTGGATTAGCCGAATTGCGCATAACCTGGCCATCGATGCTTACCGCCGAAGCCGCAGGTATCCAGAGATCGTTCTGGAAGACAACAGCCGCCTGTTCAATTCCATGGACTTTTCCGAGGATTCTGCCGAATCGCTCCAGATTGCCCAGGATACTCAGGCTCGCCTCCGCGACTTTATTAAGGAACTGCCTGCGGAGCAGAAGCAGGTGCTCATTATGCGCCACTACATGGACATGAGCTTTCAGGAGATAGCCGACAAGACCGGCGTAAGCATCAATACTGCGCTGGGCAGAATGCGTTATGCCTTGATCAACCTCAGGAAGAAAATGACGAAACCCCAATATGCCTATGACGAAAACGTTTACCCAAAGCGATCTGGTCAGGTTCATTTACCAAGAGACCACGGAGGAGGAAGCACAGGAAATTAACCGTGTGCTTGCTTCAGATCCGGAATTACAGCGACAATACCGAGAGTTGCTGCTGTCAAAAAATAGCCTGGACAAGGCTACCCTTGAGCCATCTGCCCACGCGGTAGAGAATATCCTGACGTACGTACGCGGGATGCATGTAAAACAATAACCGGCATTTTCTTCATTGCTGGTGTCTGATTTCAACCTTTCGAGGCTGACGGCATCCGCCTCGTCCATTGGATTGATCATTCCTTAGGCCAAATTCTAGGGCCTTCAAAGGTTTTCCTTTCTTTGCACCGTGAACATCCTGATGTTTCATCAGCACTTCAATACTCCGGAAGGAGGTGGTGCCATCCGATCATATTACCTCGCCACGGCACTCGTTCAGCATGGCCATCGGGTCACCATGATTACATCGGGCACCGGCGATACGGGTAACTCGAAAAATATTGAAGGAGTCCATGTCATTTACCTTCCTGTCCCATACAATAACCGTTTTACCTTTTATGCCCGCTCGCGGTCCTTCCTACGGTATGTCTTCGCCGCTATCCGTGCCGCCACTCCTTACAAAGACTACGACGTGGCATACGGAATCTCAGCGCCGCTCACTGTGGGCATCTGCACACGCTGGATGAAGTTCAGGTATGGAATGCCCTATCTCTTTGAAGTAGGAGACCTTTGGCCAGACGCTCCGATCCAGCTAGGCTTCATTCACAATCCTATGCTCCAGCGAGTCCTGCTCGCTCTGGAACGATCAATCTATCGACACGCCCGATCGGTAGTAGCTCTCTCACAGCCTATTGCGGAAGCCATTCAGAAGAAGGTGCCGGGGTGTTGCGTCGACGTGATTTCAAACATGGCGGATGTTGCGTTTTTTCACCCGGAGGAGAAGCTACCTGTGTTGTCTGCGAAATATGGCGCTGAGGGCAGGTTTGTAATTTCCTATATCGGCGCACTTGGTGTGGCTAATGGACTTCATCAACTGATCTATTGTGCTGAAGCCTGCCAAAGGGCAAACCTGCCAACGCAATTCATACTTTGTGGTGACGGAGCAATGCTCGATGAACTGAAGGGCATGGTCGCCAAAAGGAACATCTCCAAAGTGTTGTTTGCAGGCTTTCTCAACCGGGAAGGCGTGAGAGAAATACTGAGCGTTTCAGACGCAGTTTTTATCAGTTATTTGCCAGCCCCTATTCTTGAAACGGGATGCCCAAATAAGTACTTTGATGGCCTTGCTGCCGGTAAACTCATCATTGTAAATTTTGGCGGGTGGATTCGTAAAGAAATTGAATCCCAGAGCTGTGGATTTTATGCCGATCCTACTCAGCCAGAGCAGCTGGCGGATAAAATTGCTCCTTTTATAAACGATCGCTCACTGTTAAAGAGCTATAAGCAGCGCTCAAGGGCGTTGGGAGAGAGTAGTTATGCGAGGGAGAAGATCGGCTCTTTATTCGCCGGACTTTTTAGAGTATCATGACTTGTCTCGCGACGGAAGCTTGACGAGCTGCGGTTTATATCCAGATTCCTTAAAAAGCCTCTGTGCGTCTGATGTGTTCATTAGCTCCGGCAGTGTGACCTCTGGATGCCGTTCCATATAGGCATTGACGATGCGCCAGCCTACCCACTGTGCGATCCGACCGGGACACTCTTCCCCCACCTCGATCGTCTTTGGGCGCTCGGCAATAAATTTTTGCTTCACCAGATGATTGGTCGAATACAACACTTCATCTTCGATGAACCGAGACCAAATCAGATTTTCATATTCTACACTACCTTCAAATTCCTTGGTGGTGTAGCCGATCAGCAGACTATCGGCAACGCAAGGCAACATGCGCTTCGCAAAGTAGTAAGCCTTTCCATAGGCAATCATTTCGGCCAGTACAGTCTTGTCATCCTCTGCAGATTTGTTGAAACGGCTGTCGACGCCCGTAAGCAGCATGACAGAGGGGACAATGAAATCCTTAGTGTACCTCCGAAGCATATACTCATACATATTGTTAGGCCTGTATTTCGCGCCTTTCCCCAGGAAGTAGTCCAGACCGATGTAAAGGGCTGAGTCAGTGACAAAAAGATCACTCTCAAGTCCTGAAATGAGCGTCTGTATTCTGGGTGGAGAAAAATCGGGGTAGTAGTATTTCAGATTTGTGTACGCCTGGCGGAAATCCTCCCGGAGGGCTTCGCCATTGCCAAAGACACGGTGGGTTTCCTGCAGCAGCGTGTCAATATGCGGGTTTGTAAAGCGGTTGTAAAGGCGATTGATAAATGTAGAGTCGCCGGAATATGCGCCTCGGTTAAAAAAGATGTCGCGGGTGTCTTCGTGCACGGTCATAAACCTGACGAGTTGCTCTTTGGTCTTTATGGCCGGAAGGCTGTCCTCGAGTGACTCAAACCTCAGGTTAACGGAGATGCCTGAAGTATCGGGGACAAAGGCACACGGTTGTTTCTCCTTGCCGCAGGAAAATAGCACGAGCCCAACAATGATTATCCAACCGGCTTTCATAACCGCGAAGATCAGTATTTTCATTCAAACGGAGCATCTACACAAGGCAATGTTTGCAGTTTCTATTTGCCTTGACAGAATTATTGCACGACCTTCAGCCTCTTGTAGTACGAACGCAGGAGTAATGAGCAGCATCAAGCACATAGCGGTTTCTGGTAACATTGGATCGGGCAAAACCACGCTGGTGGAGAAGCTTTCGAAGCACTACGGTTGGGTGCCGCTCTATGAATCCGTAGATAACAACCCCTATCTGCGCGATTTCTATGACGATATGGCACGGTGGGCTTTTCATCTTCAGATCTTCTTCCTCAACAGCCGCTTTAATCAAGTGAGGCAGATACGCGAAAGTGACAAGACCATTATTCAGGATCGTACGATTTATGAAGATGCCTACATTTTCGCGTCAAACCTGCACGCCAGCGGATACATCAATGACCGCGATTACCAGAGCTATCTGGATTTGTTCCATTCCATGATAAACTTTGTGCAGCCACCGGATCTGCTTATCTATCTTAAGGCGGACATACCGAAGCTTGTTCAACAGATTCAGAAACGCGACAGGGACTTTGAATATAACATCAAGCTTGAGTACCTGAAGAACCTGAACACTCATTATGAAAACTGGACTTCAGGATATACGCATGGCAAGATCCTCACCATTGATATCAATAAAACTGACTTCGTTGAAAACGTTGAAGATTTTGCCACCATTGTTGGAAGAGTTGATCTTGAATTGAATAACCTGTTCAGTTGATGAAGGCCCTAACCTTCCAGGGCAAAGAGAGCATAGCCTTTACTTCTGTACCTGACCCAACAATCCTGAAACCCGGTGATGCGATCGTACGGGTAAGCGCTTGTGCCATTTGCGGTTCTGATCTTCACGTCTATCATGAACGGGAGAGGGGAATTGACCGGGGAACGGCTATGGGTCACGAGTTTACGGGTGAAATCGTGGAGATAGGCCTTGACGTGAAGCAATTGCGTAAGGGCGATCGCGTGATGAGCCCCTTCACCACCAGCTGCGGGCAATGTTTCTATTGCCGGATTGGACTGACATGTCGTTGTATCCAGAGTCAACTATTTGGTTGGGTTGAAAAGGGACATGGCCTGCACGGCGGTCAGGCGGAGTATGTTCGGGTGCCGAATGCCGACAGCACGCTAATGAAAATTCCTGAAGGCATTTCTTCTGAGGAGGCACTGTTGCTCGGAGATGTGTTGTCCACAGGTTTTTTCTGCGCTCGCCAGGCTCAGGTAAAGAATACTGGCGTTTACGTTGTTGTTGGATGTGGACCCGTTGGCCTTATGGCAGTTTTGGGGGCCCGGGAGATGGGCGCGAAAATGATCTTTGCTGTGGATACCATTCCTGAGCGCCTGGCTAAGGCAAGAGAATTTGGCGCCAACTCATTGGATGCCGGCAAAGGGGGTGTTTTGGATATGGTTCGTGATGTAACCGACGGTCGTGGGGCAGACGGAGTTCTGGAGGCTGTTGGCAGCGGTCCCGCAGTCCGCCTGGCGTATGATCTTGTTCGGCCCGGGGGAATCGTTTCTTCCGTCGGGGTGTGTAACGATGAGCATCTTGCCTTTTCACCCGTTGAAGCGTACAACAAGAATTTAACCTATACGATTGGCCGTTGCCCTGCCCGTTTCATGATGGAGCAACTGGTACCCATGGTGCAGCAGAAGAAATATGACGTTGCGTCGATTTTTACCCACCGGCTAAAACTGGATGACGGGGCCTCAGGGTACACGATCTTTGACAGCAAGAGGGATCATTGCCTCAAGGTATTGTTGACTGTGGGCTAACCGACTCAGTTACCGTCAAGTGCGTGAGCTTTGTTTCGATAAGTGTTGGCATTGACGGGATCCAGTTCAGCCATTTTGCGGAAGATCTCTGCCCTTGTGGTATCCATGTCAACGATTCTCTTGTAGACCTCCAGAGCGTCATTTCTCCGGCCTTTCTTCACATAGACTTCTGCCACAAGCTGTAGGAAATCTGGTTGACCGTAACCATTGGCATACGCCTTCTCAAGACAATACATGGCTGAATCCACGTTGTTGGTCAGATCATAGTTGTAGCCAAGCAACCACCATGCTGGATCGTAGTCGGGATGATACCGCACGCATTGCCTCGCCAATCCGTTGGAGAGGCGATAGTCCTGCTTTAAGGAATAGGCAAGACCCTTGTTGTAGAGCGCGTACACATTTTGAGGGTCAATGGCCAATGCCCTGTCGTAGTAATAAAAGGCGGAGTCGAATTGGTTATTCTCCAGCGCAGCATTTCCCCGGTCATTCCAGACGTTGGTGCTATCCTCCACAGGGGCCTCTTCATAATTCTGAAGGGTAACCGCTTCTCCGACCTCTTCATCCTCACCGAAGAAGAGGCCGACGATGAAGAAGAAAAACAATGCAAAGAATCCGATCATAAGTAACCGGATGACTTTGGGGATATTCAAGGGTTGAGCGGAAGAGGTTTGCGTCTCGGAGCGTGGACGAAACGCCTGATAGGGTTTTTTGTGCGGCCGGCTTTCACGGGAAAACGCCGATCGAAAGGCATCCATCTTCGCCTTTAACGGCGCGGAAGTGTACATCCATAGGAAGCCGAAGCAAAGGGTCAGCCCCAGCAGGCTCCAAAAGAAGAATGACCCAAGTGACCAGAAGATGGCAAAGAGAATGAGAAATAGAATAGTCAGTCGAGCTGGCCATCGAGGGGAAGGATTTGCATGCGATTCCTCCATCGATCCTATTTTAATTCCCGCAAGTACAATTGAATTGCATTCTCCAGCCCAAGGTAGAGCGCATCGCAAATCAGTGCATGGCCTATCGAGACTTCATCCAGATCCGGAATAGACTGCTTGAGAAATTTAAGATTGTGCAGGTCAAGGTCGTGTCCGGCATTCAACCCGAGTCCCAACTGTTTGCCTAGGAAAGCTGACGAAATGTATGGCGCTATTGCTTGCTCCCGGTTTTCTTTATAGTGTGCTGCGTACGGCTCGGTATAAAGTTCGATGCGATCGGCACCTGCGGCTGCTGCGCCTTCCACCATTTTTTCGGAGGGGTCCACAAAGAGGGAGACACGTATGCCCAGTTTCTTGATTTCCTGTATGATGGGCTTTAGAAACGCGGCTCGCCCCACGGTATCCCATCCTGCGTTGGAAGTGAGGACGCCGGGTGGATCAGGTACGAGCGTGGCCTGTGCCGGCCGAACTTCCGAAATGAGTTTCATGAAGCGATCATCGGGATAGCCTTCGATGTTGAATTCCGTTGTAACAACCTTCTTTAAGGCAATCACGTCGTCATGCCGGATATGACGCTCATCGGGTCGAGGATGAACGGTGATCCCCTGAGCACCAAAGCGTTCGCAGTCAATGGCTGCCTTTACCACATCCGGGTTATTGGCCCCGCGGGCGTTTCGCAGGGTTGCAATTTTGTTAATATTGACACTGAGCCGCGTCATTTGCTAATACTGGATTTCGTTCGATAACTTTGAAGTGAAATTACATAATCATGTCACTGAAAGCTACCATCGACAACGACATCAAAAAGGCTATGTTAGCCAAGAACAAGGAGGAATTGGACGCGCTTCGAAGCATCAAGTCCATGATCCTGCTGGCAGAGACCGAGAAGGGTCATGCATCCGAGATTTCAACAGAGACAGAAGCAAAACTCCTGATGAAGGCTGCCAAGCAGCGCAAGGAGTCTGCAGAAATTTTTCAAAAGGAGGGTCGCGAAGACCTGGCACAACGGGAGAATGTTCAACTGGAGATTATCAACCGCTATCTTCCCAAGCAGTTGTCGGAGGAGGAGATCACTGAAGCCTTAAAAGCGATCATCGCCAGTGTTGGGGCAAAGGGGCCACAGGACATGGGCAAGGTGATGGGTAATGCCACCAAAGCGCTGGCCGGCAAAGCTGATGGAAAAGTTATTTCGGACATTGTCAAGAAACTGCTCACGGCTTGAGTAAGGTTGATATTGCCATCCTGATTTTCGCTGCCTTTGGGGCCTGGAACGGTTATAAGGAAGGCTTCCTGATGGAAGTTGTTTCCTTGTTCGGTATCGTTCTTGGAATTTTTCTGGGCTTCAAACTGATGGGTGAAGTGATGATCCTGCTGGATGAGAAGTTTAGTATTGACAAGAGCACGCTGCCGTACATATCGTTCATCGTCATTTTTCTTGTAGTCTTGCTGCTGGTTCGCCTGCTTGGATCGTTGGTGAAGAATTCTGTTGACAAATCGTTTTTGGGATCAGTCGATCAGACACTCGGCGCAGGCCTCGGGATGCTTCGCACGTTGTTCATGA
This sequence comes from uncultured Ohtaekwangia sp., assembly GCA_964392375.1. Taxonomy (GTDB): domain Bacteria; phylum Bacteroidota; class Bacteroidia; order Cytophagales; family Cyclobacteriaceae; genus ELB16-189. The sequence goes on from CAYMPU010000045.1 coordinate 8,031, forward strand.
TCAGCGTTATACTTTGGATTCTGGATTCATTAAAACTGACCCCCCGGGAGGAGTGGGTGGAAGGATCATGGCTATACCCATTCACGGCCCACCTCGCACCCACTGTGGCCGACTGGACAGGTCAGTTTATTCCTTTCTTCAAGGAAATATTCAGACAATTCTAGACTGAGCTTTTAATTGGATTCAAGAGCCACAAGAAACGGTACCTTTCTTCGTTTGTACCACGGATAAATTTTAGTTACTTATCGGTAGAATTGAACCCTATGGCGCTTAACGTAAAAGAAGAAGCAGGTTTCAAGTACGTGGACGAGGGTTCTGGCCCGGTGCTTATGCTTCTGCATGGACTTTTTGGAGCGCTCAGCAACTGGGAAGGAGTAGTCAACCGCTTTTCGAAACATTTTCGAGTTGTTATTCCCATGCTGCCAATCTATGAAATGCCAATCAGGGAGGCGGGCTTGGAAGGATTGCAGAGCTTTGTCGAGGAGTTTGTGAATCTCAAGAAACTTGACCGTATGATCATCATGGGCAACTCTTTGGGTGGTCATGTTGCCTTGCTGTACACCCTTCACAATGGTCCGAAAGTTGATAGGCTTATTCTTACAGGCAGTTCAGGACTATTTGAGAATGCCATGGGAGGATCATATCCACGCCGGGGGAGCTATGATTACATCCGTGAACGGGTGGCCTACACGTTCTATGACCCTGCAGTGGCCTCCAAGGAGTTGGTGGATGAAGTCTTTGAGACCACGAAGAGCATTCCGAAGTGCATGCGCATTGTCGCGATCGCCAAATCGGCCCAGCGCAGCAACCTGGCTAATGATTTGCCGAATATCAAGGTTCCCACATTGCTGGTTTGGGGATTAAACGATACAATCACACCGCCCATGGTAGCCTACGAGTTTAACCGATTGATACCGAACGCGGAACTTCGTTTCATTGACCGTTGTTGTCATGCTCCGATGATGGAGCACCCGAACACATTCAATGAAATTGTCGAACAGTTTCTTACCCCCCAAGCCGCATGATTGCCGAGGAGTTGATCAACCAAATGATCCCACCCCTCAAGGTGACGGATGATGCGCACAAGGCCATTGTGTGGATGGAGGAATTTCGCTGCACGTATCTTCCGGTCGTTGATGATGGACAACTTCAGGGATTCATTTCTGAGGAAATCATCATGGAGTCCAACGACATCGAAAAGAGCGTTGGATCATTCACGTTAGTGGGAAATGGTTGTACGGTTTCTATGGAGTCTCACTTCTTCGACATACTCCGTGTGGCCGGCGAACACAAACTCAACATGGTCGCTGTGTTGAATGAACACGGTAAGTATGCCGGCATCATCACCGTTCAGGATGTGATGGCATCCTTTGCGCAGACGGCCTCCGTTCAAATGCCCGGCGGCATCCTGGTGTTGTCCATGGATCTTATTGATTACTCACTGGCAGAAATCAGCCGTTACGTTGAGGAAAACAACGCGAAGGTGATCAGCAGCACCATGGTCGAAGACGGAATCGATCCGGGCAAGATCAAAGTCACACTCAAGATCAATCAACTTGACTTGTCTCGTATTGTCGCTACGCTGGAGCGATTTGGCTACCGCGTCATTGGTCGCTACCAGGAAGCTACGCGCGATGATGACAGCAAGGAGCGACTGGATATGCTGATGAAGTATCTCAACATGTAGATCTTTGGTCCACGCCCTGCTGGCAATGAGTGCGTTATTCACTTTTTAGATTATCTACCGGGTTCACATACGCTGCGCGCCAAGTTTGCGAGCCGATTGTAATGGTTCCGAAGATAATCAGCGCAATTACGCCGAACACAATGGTGGGGATATCTACGGAGACGTGATATGCCAGTTGCTCCAGCCACAGGTTGTTTATGAAATAGGCGGCGGGCACAGCAATTACAATGGACACGATAAGAATGATGACAAATCCCTTTGACAGCAGGTAGATCAGTTCGCCATTGCTGCTTCCAAGCACTTTACGAAGGGAAATTTCCTTGATTCGGGTTTCGGTGGCGTAGGTAGCCATGCCTAACAATCCAAGACACGATATCAGAATGGCGAGTATAGCAATCACGCTGAGTAAGCCCACAAGATCGCCGAAAAGTATGTCGTAAATCTTGTGGACTTCTGCACTAAAATCCTTGTAGTCGACTTTCAGCGTGGGGTTGATCGTAGCCCAGGCACCCTCAATGGTTTTTCCGGCTTCTTCATAGGTGCCCGAATACTTCACTTGCAATAGTCGAAATTCGTCTGGGTTGTAGATCAGGGCCATGGGCGTGAGCTTTTCCATAAGCATTTCGTGGTTGTAGTTCTTCACGACTCCCAGAATCACCTTTCTGGATGAATCTCCCTGACTGATGATCTCCTGGCCCAGAGCTTCCTCGGGAGATGTAAAGTGGAAGGCTTCAACGGCGGACTCGTTGAGGACTATGAAGTTCTTATTGGATGCTCCAAGCTCGGGTGAAAAGAACTTGCCAACGAGCAGTGCCACATCTATATTCTTGAGATAGTCCTCATCGGCTGAAAAATAGGATATGTTGGTCCATTCTTTCTCTTCGAAGGATTTCTTGTAACCGTCACCGTAGTTGAAGCCTGCGGCAGGAATGTGTGAAACCGCGCTGACGCTTTCAATATTGCTGAATTTTTGCAGTTCGTTCTTCAGAACCTCCGGCGTGGTATTGTTCAGGCTTACAATAATCTTGTTGTTCATGCTGAAGCCGTGGTCGGCTCGCATGAAGAGCTGAAGTTGGTTAAAGACCACAATGACTGAAATGATGAATATCAGAGAGAAGCTGAACTGTGCAATCAATAGTGTTTTTCGTAGCCGAATGCCTGAGAACAACTTCATTGTATTGAGGCTCTTCAGCACTTTTACAGGCTGAAAACCGCTTAGCACCACTGCAGGGAAAAACCCGGCAAGCACACCGACAGTGACAGCGAACCCAAGGAAGATGAGGCCAATCACATAGTTGATCTCCAGGTCCCATCGCAGGAGGCGGGCAAAACTGAGTTGCAGCATCAACGGCTTTAGGACGCTCAGGAGCACAATGGCCAATGCTAGAGCAAGGAGGGAAACCATTATGGATTCCGAAAGGAACTGTGTAAAGATCTGCCACCGAGCAGCTCCAGTAACTTTTCGTACCCCGATTTCCCGGGCACGGGTGAGCGACCGCGCTATAGAGAGATTCGTAAAGTTGAAGCAAGAGGTCAACATGACAACGCCAGCCAAAGCCATGAAAAAGTAGACAAACATCCAAGGAAGCACAGGACCTATTGCGTTGTTGATGACGGCCCCTGGGGTAATGGACATTAGTGATTGGGGATTGAATTTGACTTTGCGCTGGGCGTCCGGGTTTGTGATCGCCGCATTGTTCTTGCTGGCGATGGCCTCCAGATGGGGCTCGATATCCTCAATGGTTTTGCCCTCTTCCAGGACTACATAAACCCAACCTGCCCAATAGCCATACCAATTTTCCAGATCATCGACCGATGGCGCATCGGTCAGCCCCTGGTTGTGCTGCTCCGCCGAGGCAAGACTTTTCACAGTTGCCATACTGGCCAGCGCATCGAAAGCAATGTGTGTTTTGTTTTTGGTCTCTTTCAGAATTCCTGTGACTTTGTAAGGACCTTCAACACCAACTTTAAACGATTCGCCCACCGGGTTCTCCTGGCGAAATAACTTTTTCGCGGTCGTTTTTGTGAGAACAACAGAATAGGGTTCAATCAGCGCTGTCTTTGGATCGCCATATTCAAGTTCATATTCAAAAACCTCGAGAATCTCAGGATCGGCAAAGTATCCGGCAACAGGAATGTTCACATTCTGTGCCAACTCAAGCCATATATTACCAAAGCCTCGCTTGATGCGTACGGCCTTTTCCACCCCCGGATAATTCTCCACCAAAGCTTGCTTCAGGGGCAATGCGGTAGTTGATTGCTCGCTCCATTGCTCACCGTTCTTTCCCAGAGGGATACTGTTGATCCGGTAGATACGGTCACGTTTGGTATTGTACCGGTCATACATCATCTGATCAGCCACCAGCATGATGATGCACATGGAAAGTGCCATGGCTACCGCTAGTCCAAATACATTGATGAATGAGAAGAAGCGGTGACGCATCAGGCTGCGAAATGCTGTTTTAAGGTAATTGCGAATCATGGATGTGAAGAATGTATGGTTGATTGAACGCCTTGACCAATGCGTCGACGAATATTTAGACGCTGAAAATCAAGGATAGTTACTTAACCTCGCGCTTGACGAGGTAGTAGTAAATGAGAAAGCCGAGTGATACGGATACGGCGAACATGCCATAAGGAAGTGGAGAGTCGCCATAGGTGGGGACAAATTCCATAACGACAAGCGACAATCCTGCAAAAAGGAGGATCAATCCCCATTTCAAGGAAGCATACTTGTTTTCAACACGGTCTTGCTGGCGGAAAATGGATTGGGTGTCTTCATTGACGTACCCTTTTTCAATCATTTTCTTCTTGAGTATGTAATCCGTCATCACCTTCGTGAAGTAGTAAAGTGAAGCGCCAAAACTTCCCAGAATAGCTATGGGCATTAATACATCGTTGGAAATCATAGATCAGTTGTTTGTGTTTGGACCGTAAGACACGGACTGCGACTTGTATGTTGCAGGCATCCGGTTAATTTCACCGATTTGCCTTGAAATGATGAATTGGTGTAGTAAGCGGACCACCGCAAGAGAATAAAAGCCGTAAACCTGCAACATGCGACCCCCATTCTGTGTCTAACCCCCCAATGGCAGATGACCGGACCCTGGTCTCCGGGGTGCTCCTTGGGGACGAAACCGCCTTCAGGACGCTGATCCGGCAGCATGAGCGTCTGGTCACGCACATGGTGGGCCGTCTCATCAAGGGCCCTCAGGACCGGGAGGAAATCTGTCAGGACGTTTTTTTGAAAGTGTATGAGAAGCTCCCGGAATTCGGTTTTCAATCAAAACTGAGTACCTGGATCGCCACCATTGCCTACAGGCATGCGATCAATCATTTGCGAAAGAAGAAACTGGCGTACCAGGAAATTCCTGAGGGTGACGGCGGGGCGGATCAGTTCATTGAACGACTAGACCCGGGAGAAATCCTGGAATCTCTCGATGAGGATGAATATGTTCTGAAATTCGTCGATCAGCTACCCGCCCAGTACAAGGCAGTGCTGACGTTGTATCATCTTGACGGCATGAACTATGCCGAAATAGGGAAGGTGATGGAAATGCCGGAAGGAACAGTAAAAAATTATCTCTTTCGTGCACGAAATTTGCTGAAAGAGAAGATTGTAAAGTATTTAGATAAGGAACAGGTATGACAGACGAAGAATTGCAAAGCAGGATAGAAGCGGGAGATCCTCTGGAGAGCCGGGAAGCGAATGCCTATAGACGAATCATCCGTGTATTGCATCGTGAGCCTGACTTTGTGCTTCCGGCTACGTTTGCCAATAGTGTAATTAGCCGACTTGGAACTTCTCGGCCCCAGGACTCAAAAGATATGTTCTGGCTGTTTGCTGGGGTGGCATCGTGCCTGATCACTTTGCTCGTAGCCATCCTGTTAACAGACTTTCAGTTTACATTTGGCGCCTTCCGTTTTCTTTCGGGGTACCCCGGTTTGATTGCCTTTGCCATTGGATTCATACTCGGACTTCAGTGGCTTGACCGGAAGTTCGTCAGGAAAGCAATTTGACTTTTTACTCCCTCGTTTTAAAGGAAAGACGTACGTTAAGTCCGCCATAAAAATTCAAGGGAGCAGCCGCATTGTAGTATCGCTTGCCCGCTGCATTGAGATCATTACCTAGGCTGTAGCGCTGGTTGAGAATATTATCGATACCAAAGTACAGGTCTATCGGGATCTTTTTTGAGACGCGGTACCCAGCGCGAGCACCCAGCAACAAGTAGTCCGATGCGTAATCGGTGTTGGCATCATTAAGCGGCAGCCGATCAACAAAATTACCCGTTACCCGCAGATACAATCCGTTACGGGACTTCAGGTCAAGACCCAGTGCTACAATGAAAGGAGAAACTCCGGTTACTTGATTTCCCGAGTAGTCGATTCCATCATTGACGTACTGCCCAAAACGGTAGTCGTTGTAGGTTGTGCTTACATTTACCGACAAGGATTGAATAAAGGAGGTAAAGTTCTTGGTCCAGTTAGCATCCAACTCGATCCCTCGTTGCACGGTTTGGCCTGCGTTAACAAAATAGTCTGCACCACTCGAATCGCGTTGGAGAACAATGGTGTTGGTAAGTCGAAAGTCATAGATGGCCACATGAACATTGATTGTTCTTGTTATGGTGCCAGACACACCGGTCTCGAAACTCCACCCCGTCTCAGGGTTCAGACTGGGGTTGTAGATACCCGTTGAGGGAACCACTTCGGCAACCGAAGGCGGAGAAAAGCCCTTGCTCGCGGAAGCATAAGCGGATAGAGCCGAAGAAAATTTCTTGAGCAGAGCGACGCGAGGAGCTAGCACAGGATTGAATTTGCGCACATTGGTTTCTGCCGGTGAAGGGACTTGCCGTTGGTCTTTGTATTCAAGATAGGATACGCTTGCCCCTACCGTGAATAGGATGTTGCGAGGCAGGTCAGCTTCCGCCTGAACAAACCCCATAGCAAGATCTGATGTGATTTTGTCGTCCGAGATAAGTTGATTCCCGGGCTCGCCGTTGACGTTGTTGGTGACCCTGATCGGCGAAGAATATCGCTGGTACTCTCCGCCAAAAGTCAACTTTCCCTTCCAACCGTTTCCGTAGTGCTGATATTCATTGGTCAGGCGTGCTCCGGCATTTTGTTCTTCGTGTGTTTCATAGTTGCGAATGGCGGGATTCCTGAAGTCAGTGTTTGAACCGACAAGACCGAGGGTGGTTGTCCAGCGATTACTCCACTGGTGTTCAAAGGTTATCCCGCTATACCAAGTCGTATTGTAAACCGCAGCCTTCTGCTCAACGGCACCCGGTATCGTTGCCGTTGAGGGACGGGCTTGTTTTGGATCTGTTTCATATTGTGCTTCAGTAAGTCCTCCTGGTGTTTGATAGTATACATCGGTATAAAGTATGGTCAGTGTCATCAAATTGGTCTGGTCTAGTTGAATATCCATGTCTGCATTGAATGCACTTCGTTTCATTGCGCTCTGAATTCGGTACCCATCAGATTCCTGACGAACAAATTGGATTCGTGAATCCATGAGTTCACTGGCTGCTTCCACTGCCGCACCATACCGGATTGCACCGAAGCTCCCGTACTGCGTTGTGAGTGTTGCGCTGGATTCATCCACGCGGGGTGAACGGAGCAACACAGCACCACCCGTCCCGGCGCCATAAAGGCTTCCTGCCGGACCTTTGATCACCTCTGCTTTGCTTAGCGCAAACAGATCAAGCACGTTGAGATACGTATTTCCACCACCATCGGTGAGTGGAAGTCCATTCCAATAGAATTTTACGTTCCGAACTCCAAATGGAGACCTTAACAGGCTTCCACGGATGGAGAAACGATAGCTTCCCGGTGATCGTTCTTCCATACGAACACCCGGTAACATGTTGAATGCGGGAAGCATGGATGCGCTGGAGAAACGATCAAAGTCAGTATGGCGGACAATTCCAATGGAAGCCGGAATATCTATGGGATTCCTGTTGGATGCATAGGACTCAACCGAAACTTCCTGAAGCAGTTGCACACTATCTTCCTCAACCTGGGCAGCTGCGGAAAAAATTGACAGGTTGGTTCCAACGCAAAGAAGCAGTGAAACTAGTCTTAGGAGGCGGTGGCAATAGCTCATGCACCCGCGTAAGTAATCAGAATTCGGCAAGGACTTCATCCACGGACCGGGTATTCTCGAACAGGCCCAGCAAACGCAGAAGCACTCGATCTACGACAGTATCCGGGCAAGAAGCACCGCTGGTCAGGATGATTTTGACGGGATTCTTGTCGGGAATGAAGGAATGCGTTGCTGTTCTTTCCTTGGCATGGTAGTCAAAATGATTTATCGTATCCCTTCCATTGATCTCCTCTTCGGAGTTAATGAAGTATGTTGGGAACTTCGTTTTGCAGAGGTCAACGATATGGGATGTATTGGAACTGTTGTATCCACCAACAACAACGGCGAAGTCGGCGTTCAACTTTACCAGCTCATAGGTAGCTTCCTGGTTATCGTTGGTGGCGTAACACAAGGTGTCGCGGGTGTCGGCAAAATGGGCACTGATTTTTTCTGCACCGTATTTTTTCACCATCACTTGCCGAAAGAAATCGGCAATGGCAGCAGTTTCGGTCGCAAGCATCGTGGTCTGGTTTACAACACCAACGCGTTGAAAATGAATGTCGGGCTCAAATCCATCGGAGTACTTGCCGCGATATTTTTCGAAGAACTCGGCTTTTGTTTTGCTGCCAAGCATGTAATTACTCAACTCTACAGCATCGTCCATGTCCCGCACAATAATGGATGGGGCACCTTCAGCACTGTGAGAGAATGTTGCACGCGTTTCCTCATGCTTCGGCTTTCCGTGAATGATTACGGTGTAGTCATCCTTGCCTAGTTTGGTGGCACGATTCCAAACTTTTTCGACGAAAGGACAGGTTGTGTTATAGGGAGCTATGTTGACTCCCTTGTCGTGCAGAAGTTTTTCAATTTCGCGGGTTGTGCCAAAGGCTGGAATGATGACAATGTTGTCCGAGTGAATCTTTTCCCACGGGATGAGCTGTGATCCATCGGTATCCATAATGAAGGAGACGCCCCGATCCAGAAGGTCCTGATTTACCTCCGGGTTGTGTATCATTTGACTCAGCAGGTATACGCGCTTCCCCTGATTCTCCTCCAGCGCCTTGTAGCTTATTTCTATTGCGTTTTCTACCCCATAGCAGAATCCGAAGTGGCGGGCCAGAATAAATTGAACGGGCCCAAAATCGAGCACGGTGGGGGTGAAATCCTGTTTTCGAAGATCTTTCGACTTGCGGGATTCCTTTACCCGGCTGCTTAGCGATGACCGGTAGTAAGAGGGTATTTCAAACTTTTTGATAGGCTGTCGATTAGTAATCCCAAAGGTAGGGGGTTTCTCCCAAGAATGGGAGAGACAACCAGGGAGGAAAAATGCCCGCGATCGACAGACCGTGGGCTAAGGGTGTCAGGCTGCCTTGGACAGATTGTCTTCCTTCACTTTGTCTGTATGAATTTCCTTGGAACGAAGATCGAACCACCGCACCTCCACGAGGTTCCGCTTCAGATACTTCAGTACTTCCATTACTTTCCCATCCACACGGTTGCGGACACGATCTCCTTTTTTGAACATTCTCCTCATATCACCTTGGCTAGTTAGTCCTTACATTCTTACCGCATAGATATACTCACGCGCGAAATCTTCGTAGACACCGGAGAACGTTATCAGTTCACCCGGCTTCTTACGCTTGATGATTTCATTCACCTCTTTGGCGGTCTTTACAGGTTTATTGTCTATGGCTGTTATCACATACCCTTCGCGCATATCGGTGTACTTGGCAATCTTGCCATTCCCCAATGACTTTACACGAACCCCGGCCGTGAGGTCGAGTCTCTTGAGAAGTTTGGAATCAGCATCTTCCAATTCAACGCCTAACGCAGCAACGGCATCACGGTCATCCTTCTTTACCGTGCCAACACTTCCTTCACGATTCTTCAACGTTACAGAAATTACCTTTTCCTTTCCTTTCCGATTCACCACAACATTCACTTTATCGCCTGGCCGCTTGCGACCAATGTACTCAATCAATGCCGAACTGGTCTTGATGGGCGTTTGATCCAACTTGATGATAACGTCACCCCGTTCGATTCCAGCCTGCCGGGCAGCACTTTTTTCTTCCATATCGCCGAATCCGCTTACATAAGCGCCTTCATTTACGGACAGATCTTCTTCTTTGACCAGATCGCTGTTTACACTGCCCACCTGAATGCCTAGCCAGCCGCGTTGAACGGTGCCATAGGTAAGCAAGTCTTCAACGATCTTACTTACGATGTTCGAGGGGACAGCAAATCCATAACCGGAATATGCACCGGTAGGACTTGCAATTGCGGTATTAATGCCCAATAAACCGCCGCTCATATTCACAAGAGCGCCGCCGCTATTGCCCGGATTGATGGCTGCATCGGTCTGAATAAAGGACTCAATGGCCGTGGTGCCTGATTCCGAGCTTTGGTTATTGCTGTTGATGATGTTGATGTTTCTTCCCTTTGCACTGATGATACCCGCAGTGACTGTTGAATTCAGGTTGAACGGGTTACCTACGGCGAGCACCCACTCGCCAACCCGGGAAGCATCTGAATTGACGAAAGAGAGGTAGGGCAACGCTTTTTGATTAATCTTTACCACAGCGAGATCTGTATCGGGGTCAGTTCCGATGACTTCTGCTTTAAAAGATCGATTATCAAATAGTGTAACGTCGACCACATCGGCGCCCTGAACCACGTGGTTGTTGGTAACGATGTAACCATCTGCATTAATAATAACCCCGCTTCCCGAACTTTGGCTGGGTCCGCGCGGGCGGGTTTCCGGGCCAAAAAAGAATTGAAAGGGATCCATCTGCTCTTGTTGGTTCCGTGAGGTTCTACCTTCGGAGGTAGATCGTATGTGAACTACGGCCCGTGTTACTTTTTCAGCGATCTCGGTGAAGTCGAGAGGAACCACTTCACCATTTTCATTGCGTGTATAACCTACTTGGGTAACTGGAGTGCCGATGTGTTCTATGGTCACTCCCTTTGTATCCTCCTTAAAGAAATGGTCAGTTGTGAAAAGCGTTAATGCACTGCCCAAAACAGCGGCAATAACCAGTGATCCAAAGCGCTTCATAGTCGAACCTTTGTTTAGTGTTTGAAAAAGGTCTTAGTAAAAACTATGCCAGTCGATATTCTGACACGGTAGAAGGTCGTAAAATGACATTTTTTCAGGGTACCCTAAATACGTTTTTTGCTCGATTTAGGTTCACAAAATGGCCTGAATGGCCCTACTTCTTGACCAATTCGCCCTTGTGGTATTCGTATTCCAATGTCAGGCGGCCTTCCCGGTCATACCATTTGGAAACCCCCTCACGCAGACCGTCCTTGTAGTAGCCCTCCTCCATCAGTTTGCCATCATTGAAGAAGGCCCGGGCTACACCTTCAATCTTCCCATAGGAGTAGAAGCGTTCAGCCTTAACGTGCGTGGGGGCATATTCGACATACTTACCATGCTTAAGGTCGTTGTGATAAAAGCAACGTATGGTCATCTGATTGGTGGTGCTGAATTCCAGATAGACACCTTCTTTTTTGCCGTCAACGTACGTTGTTAGCCGGAGGACCCGCTCGTCATCGGAATAGTCGGTCCAGGCGCCCACTTTCTTCCCATTCTGATAATAGCCGACAGTCTTCAGCCGGCCGGCAGCATCCACAATTTCCGTGCGTACCAGCCCGGGGGTGTCAGTGAAAGTTTCCTGGACACCCGTGGGTTCTTCCGATGAACTCGCAGCGTCATTGACGGACTCATTGTTGCAGCCCGCCAGAAGCAATAACCATAGAACAATAGCACAAAATCGCATAGTAAGCATGTTTCAAATCTAAAGTTAGCGTCTTATCACATCATCTTCTTCAAAGGCCCTAAAGGACGTTTCGTGAGATTCACCCGGATCCTTTGGCTCAAGTAATCGCTTTTCGAAAATATGGCGTTAATTTAGGAAACACGATGGAAATACAAGGTCAAGTCATTCTTAAAAAGGGAAGAGAGGCGTCAGCCAGGCGCTTTCATCCTTGGATATTTTCTGGCGCCATACAGTCAATTGAAGGAGATCCTGCTTCAGGCACCATGGTGCGTGTCACCGACGCCACCGGCAATGTGTTGGGGTATGGACATTTTCAAAAGGGTACTATTTCGGTTCGCCTGCTTACCTTCTCCAGCCAGCCCCCAGGGCCCGATTTCCTTGTAGGCAAGATCGGAGCAGCATTACAGCAACGCATCAACACCGGGGTTGTCAGTCAGGCTACCAACTGCTATCGTCTCATTCATGGAGAAGGTGATGGATTGCCTGGGCTTATCGTCGACATGTACAATGGCGTAGCTGTGATACAGGCCCACAGTGCAGGATTCCACAATGACAGAATGCTTGTTAGGGATGCATTGGTACAGACGTTGAAAACTGATTTGTCAGCGGTCTATTACAAGGGGATGTCTGCTGGCGATGGAAAATCGGAAAGTGAATACCTGCACGGAACGGGCGTTCTTCCCCACATCGTTCTTGAGCATGGAAACAAGTTTCAGGTGGATTGGGAGACCGGCCAAAAGACAGGGTTTTTTTTGGATCAGCGCGAGAACCGACGGCTGCTCGGTACCCTTGCCGCAGGGCGGACCATGCTTAATACGTTTTGCTACACAGGTGGATTTTCGGTGTATGCCCTCAAGGCTGGTGCCGCTTTGGTACATTCCATTGATGCCTCGGAAAGGGCCATAGCCGTTGCCCGGCAGAACATTGGGCTCAATGCTTTTGATGCTGCTCAGCATGAATGCTTTTGCGGTGATACGTTTGAATTTCTGAAGGACAAGAAGGACCAGTACGATCTCATCGTATTGGACCCTCCGGCCTTTGCCAAACACAAGGAAGCACGGCACCAGGCAATGAAGGGATACCAGCGTCTCAACGCGGAGGCTATGCGCGTAATTCGAACCGGTGGAATCCTATTTACGTTCTCATGTTCACAGGTCGTCGACCGGCAGTTGTTCTACGACACTGTAGTTTCTTCAGCAATCCAATCTGGGCGTGAAATACAAGTACTCCACACGCTATCCCAGCCATCCGATCATCCGATTTCCATGTATCATCCGGAAGGTGAATACCTGAAAGGACTCGTATTGTATATCCGTTGAGGCTGGAAGGCCAAATCGGCTTAATTTTCAGGCCTTAATTACGGAGTGGTCTGGTATTTTTATCTTTGCTAAAACATAAAAAGAGACCCATGAAGAAATACATCATTTGGATCATTCTAGGCGCCCTCGTTCTGGTTGGATTCTCCTCATATAATGGCTTGGTAGGCAAGCAGGAGAATGTCGGCTTGGCTTGGGGTAACGTTGAGTCAGATTATCAGCGTCGTGCCGATCTTATTCCGAACCTGGTAAATACGGTGAAAGGGTATGCGAACTTCGAACAAGAAACACTTACAAAGGTGATGGAAGCCCGGGCCTCCGCGACCCAGGTGAAGATTGAT
>CAYMPU010000046.1:0-54053 GCA_964392375.1 uncultured Ohtaekwangia sp.
TATGTTTTTGTCGCGGTGGATGTCGGTGGCCTGAAGCCCTATCCTGCTTCCTTTGTAAGCTCTAAGAAATATGGTGATTGCAAGGCGCTCACTATTTTCATGAAGGCCATGCTGAAGGAGTCCGGAATTCCATCCTTCTACACCCTTGTGAATGGCGATGCAAACCCCATTCGGATCAATGAATCGGCACCAGGACCACAATTTAATCACGTCATACTTTGCATTCCGATGGACAAGGATACGGTTTGGCTAGAGGACACAGCTGGTCATCTCCCGTACAACTACCTCGGCACGTTCACACAGAATCGACCGGCGCTTGTCGTCAACGGTAGCGCCAGTCACCTGATAAAAACACCCGCCTTAACAGTGGAAGATGTACTTCACAAGGAGACGTTTAACTTCACCCTCGGACCGGAAGGGAAAGCTGACGTGGAGATTTTCAGTGAACTTCGTGGCGACGAATTTGAAGATGTTCGCTTTCTGCAGTTCCATAAGAATGAAAAAGCGCTGAACGATTTTGTGGATCGCTCATTTCCCTGGCTCAAGGGAAAAACAACACCGTACACTATTGAGCAGGCCGACCGCGATGCCCACGTGATTCAGCTTCGCAGCAATCAGGTCACAGAAAACCCGATGCGCAAGCTAGGTGATGCCTTGTATCTTCAGCCACACCCTGTTGAGGTCCCTTCTCTTGAACCACCTGCCGCCCGCAGCACACCCCTTCGCATCACCTTCCCCATAAACCTGGAACAGGTATTTACCTATGAAGTGCCGTTCATTCCAAACTTCAAGGTGACCTTGCCTCCCGATTTGAAACTCAATACCCCGTACGGACTTTACCAGGCTTCTCACGAGATCCTCGGTAACCGTGTCATTGCCCGAAGGAAATTTGTCCTTTATGCGGGCGACTATCCTCTTATCGAATATCCAGCAGTGTATGCCTTTCTCAAATCAATCAAAGACTCTCGTCGTACCTCTGTCATTGCACTAGATCCAAAACCATGAAAGCAGCCTTCCGTATTGTATTATGCCTTCTCATCAGCACTTTAGGCTTTGGCCAATTGTTTATTCCGCCCTTTGGTGCAGTGGCCGATGCCGACATGGACATGGTCTCCTATGCCGCCGAACCCGAAGCCGAAGCTGTGGTCCTATTTGATGTGGGTGAATCCGTCTTCGTAGATACCCCCGAGTACGGATACAATATCCGCTTTACGCGCACCCGTAGGGTCAAAATACTCACGCGTGCGGGCGTTGATCGGGCCACCGTTTCCATTCCATTTTACGTGGAAAAGGCCGATCGAAGTGAGAAAATAGTTTCCCTTCAGGCATTTACATACAATCGTGAAGATGGAAGAACCTTTCGCAAGCCACTCGATCCGCAGACGGTGTTTGAAGAACAAATCAATAACCGCTGGAAAGCGAAGAAATTTGTTTTCCCTGACGTGAAAGAAGGATCTGTAATTGAATACCGATACACGCTCGAAACACCTTTTCATTTCAACCTGCCTGACTGGAACTTTCAGGGTAATATTCCTACTGTTTACAGTGAATACACTGTGCGCATGATTCCATTCTATGAGTATGTCTTCCTCGCACAAGGTATCACCAAGTTTGACCATCAGAGCTCACAGGTCGCAGCAGAAAAGAGAGTGTGGGGTAATCTTACCAAGGTGGGGATGGGACATACAGTCGGTGAAGGTGTTGAGTTCAATGACTATGTCCACACCTATGCCATGAAGAATGTCCCTTCTTTCAAGGATGAGTCCTATATCACTTCGGAGGAAGACTACATCATGAAAATTGATTTTCAGTTGTCCAAATTCAAGAGGCCGCAAGGGGGGTCCGAAGAGATTATCACCACATGGCCATTGCTCATTAAGGGCCTCATGAAGCACGAACGGTTTGGCAAGTACATGAGTAACAGCGAACGCTTTGCCAAGAAAGTCCTTGACAATGAACTTCGCCTCGGCGATATGACGCCAGAAAAGAAAAGCGAGGCCATCATTAAGTATGTGAGGTCCAATTTTCGGTGGGATGAATACAACGGTCACTATGCCTCGAAGACCCCGAAAGAGTTCTTTGAACAGAAAACGGGCAACTCCGCTGATATCAACTTGTTCCTTACCGTCATGCTGAAAGAGGCCGGTATCAGCGCCGAACCAGTCATCATCAGCACCCGTAACAATGGCAAAATTCAATCAGACTACCCGTTTGAACACTATTTCAACACGATCGTGGTTTTTGTTGGTGTCGAGCGACCCTTTCTCACGGATGCCACCGAAAGTCTCACATCCTACAATCGCATTCCCTTGCGGTGCATCAACGAAAAGGGCCTTGTGGTCTCAGAGACCGAAGAAAAGTGGGTCAATCTGGAATCCCGTTTTCTTTCGGTCGACGACAAAGTAATAACCATGAAGATTGACCCTGAACAAGCAACGGTGGAAATAGCCTGCACGATTCAGACCACGGAATACGAAGCTGTGAACTATAAGGCCCGCTATTTGAACGACTCTGCAAAAATAAAAAAACGGTTCCTTGAACGGCACAACATGGATGTAGTGTCGGTCAAAACTTTTAATTATGAAAATAGCAGTCGGCCCTATGTCATCATTCTCAAAGGGACTGCACCCGTTGAGGTCCTGGGTGACAAGATCGTCATCAATCCCTTGCTCAGTTTTCCAATGAAGGAAAACCCCCTCAAACAACCCACGCGTTCTTATCCGGTTGACTTTATCTATCCTCAGGCAGACCAGACGAGAGCCACGCTCTCAATCCCTAAGGACTATGTAATGATCACTACGTCCGAAGAACTTTCAGCCGAGAACGAACTACTTTCGATCAAACTCACCTACGAGCAAATCAATAATGACTTAACCATAACAGCCAATTACACCCTCAAGAAAGCCGTTTACAAATCTCAAGACTATGCCCGACTGAAAACACTCATGGATCTCATCGTGAAGCGATTTAATCAGCAGATCGTTTTTCAGAAAAAGACCTGAGGATGGACATGATTAGTCGGACTATGCCCCCGCAGCCGACTTGGGTACATCAAATCGTGAGTGCACATTCATCACAGGAACCGTTTCTACAAAGCCGGTAATTCGCTGAAGGATTACAGCCAGGACAAGACCGAACAGCACGAACGCCAAGAAGAGTATAAATCCCGGCTGCAATGAGGTCTCATTGGTAGAAATGCTGGCCAGAGACTCTGTCTTCATGTTGAGGCCTTTCAACTGACTGTCTAGAATTCCCTTAAAGCCGATGTACGCCATGAAGATCGCCACAACGTTGACGTCGGCCATACTCCACTTGCCCGATTTAAAAGCAAAAAACTGAATAAGCTTGTTGGTACGCCATTTTACCTTGCCCAGAAGATACAGTTGCGTGGCAAACAACTTCCCCATCGGAAAAATAATACTGAAAATCAGGATCAATATCCCGACAAATGCAGAATCGTACTTCCCTGTCTCAATCAGAATACGAACAACATCCACAATGCTCTTACTCTGAAAAAAGATTACCTGATCGTTAAAGACGATCTTCTCCCCCAGCAACATGAAGGACATCTCTTCAATTCGTGCATCGATCTCAATCATGGGCGAGACGAGTCCAACACAAAGCACCATCAGCGCTAAGAAAACCGAAAAGGCAAACAATGGTGTATATAATGGCTTTTGAAGTCGCAGCAGCCACCACATGGCCAGGAAGACCACCAGAATGCCAAGAACAGCCCACGTATACGCATAGGTTCGCTCTTGTAATCCGTCAAGCTGTGACTCACAAGCCATATTGAACGCTACTATATCCTTTGCCTTGTATCGCAACAGGATTTCCTCAACGCGGATCATGTCATTTGCGCTGTCGTACGTGATCGCACCAAACTGGCTCATCTTGCTTCGTACCAGAAATTTCAACTTCTCCTTATTCTCCGGTTTCCGAATTTCGTTCACAATGGTTGCAGCAAAAACAGGCACCTGTGCATGGAGTTTTTCTTCATTGACAAAAGTTCGGATGGCAAATTTCTTCAGCTTCCCGCCAATTGTCTTCTGCTTTTTGTCAACCATCTTCTCTGCCCGATTGATTACAGCGTGAAGAACCTGCCCAACCTCATGCGTCAGGACTACTTCCTGTTCTTTCGTTAATTCAAAATCATCAATCCGGTGGGTAATGATGTTGATCAAATGGTCCCGCCAGGCATTGACGGATAGGATCCCATAACTGATGTTATTCATCACGCTATAGTCCTTCTTTATTTCGGCGCGTTTGTTGGAAAGAGCAAAAACCTGGTAACCGCTCCAGGCAGCAATGGCCAGGAGTGCTCCACAAAACAAAATGAGAACCGTGCGTTGTACGAATATCTTATTCAATGGGAACGCGCATTCTATACCCTTACGCGTGAATAAACCTTCTGCAATACGTGTGCCCTCCGTTCAGGCCCAACGGTGACAATCTCATGTTTTGAGTGTAGAATTTCTTCCACAACAATGGAAGGAAATTGGCCTCAACGTGGTCAACGCACGCTCCCTGTCAATGATTTGATTTTGAATCGTCCACACTGCGGAGAAAGGTCCCCACACGCAGCGCCACATTATCACGAATGTTGTTATAGAATAAATTCATGTCGGCCCGGTGCCAGACTTTCGTGCGAAGCAACCCGCGGCCTTTGACGTAAGGCTTATTGATCCACAGCATGTTCTGGTGATTCTGGGCGTCCGACAATTCCGGAAGCATTGTGAACTTTAGCCCTACGCCACCTGTATTCAATTCCTTTGCAGCAAATGCTTCACTCGTATTCCACAGGAGTGGATTGACCGAAAGCGCCTGAGGATAGTATGCGTCGTATGTCTTTGGTTTGAATCCACAGGCATACGTATTCCAGGAGGCCCAAACACCGGTTTCCTCCGGATGCTCGCTAGGCTGAATATTTTTGAACGCATCACGTGGGATGGCACGACCAACCAGGTAAGCAACAACAAGTTGCTTTTTAAGCGGTTTTCCATCCACAAAATCCTGGACCAGGCGCATTGCATGATAACTGCCCTGGCTATGCGAAGCGATCACCAGCGGCCGACCACCGTTGTGATGCTCAAGGTAGTATTGAAATGCTGCCCTCACATCCTGATAGGCGAGTTCAAGAGCAAGCTTCCCATCCTTCGCATCATCGGTATAGAAAGCAAACAGATGCGCTTGGCGGTAGTATGGTGCAAACACACGACATGAACCATTGAAAATACTTGCCTGGTTGAGGATGGTGGAAGTCTGAATGTCGTTGTTGAGCGCTGCATCATTCACATCAGCATTCCAGGGGAATTCTTTGCTCGGCTTGCCGGTATAGATCGTCGGGTAAACAAAAAAGACATCAGCTGTGGAAGTAGCCTGCTGGTCGCGAAGGCCGGAATTCAGGGGGATGCTGTCGGCCGCATCGCGCTTGTAGGGTAAAGCGGCCCAGTGTTCGGTTTGACTGTAATCTGGAGGAGGTGGAACGCGGTTTACATCGAAATGTGTGTGGACGGGTTGAATCTGATTTCCACAGCCAGACAACATGGCCAGCAATACCCATAGCACACCATACCGCCTCATCATCTAGCGCAGCAGCTCGCGACTGATGACCATCTTCTGGATCTCTGTCGTACCCTCATAGATCTGGGTAATCTTTGCGTCGCGCATGAGTCGCTCGACATGAAACTCCTTAACGTATCCGTAGCCTCCATGGATCTGCACCGCCTCCGTAGTTACCTCCTGACAGATTTGCGATGCGAAAAGCTTGGCCATCGCCGCAGCTTTCACAAAATTCTTCTTCTGATCCTTAAGGTATGCGGCTTGCCATATCAGCAAGCGGGCGGCATCAATCTTTGTCGCCATTTCAGCCAGCATGAATTGAATGGCTTGGTGGTCGCACAATTGCTTCCCAAACGCCTTACGTTCTTTTGAATATTTCAGTGCCAACTCATAGGCCCCGGCGGCAATGCCCAGTGCCTGAGCGGCAATACCGATCCGTCCGCCATTGAGAGTTGTCATGGCGAAGGCAAACCCAAATCCTTCCTCTCCGATTCGATTTGCCTTGGGTACCTTCACGTCTGTGAACATCAGGGAATGCGTGTCACTACCCCGGATACCCATTTTGTCTTCCTTGTTTCCAACCACAAATCCAGGCATTCCCCGCTCCACGATGAGGCAGTTGATCCCTTTGTGCTTCTTGGCCGCGTCCGTTTGGCACATGACAAGATATACACTTGCACTGCTGCCATTCGTAATCCAGTTCTTCGTTCCATTGAGCAAATAATAATCACCCTTGTCTTCTGCGGTGGTGCGCTGACTGGTCGCATCCGACCCTGCTTCCGGTTCAGAAAGACAAAATGCGCCGAGCTTTTCGCCAGCCGCAAGGGGCTTGAGGTATTTCTCTTTTTGGGCCTCCGTACCGCTAGTTTCCAACCCCCAGCATACCAACGAATTGTTCACCGACATCATCACGGATGCCGATGCATCAACTTTGGAAAGTTCTTCCATGGCCAGCACATACGAAATCGTATCCATCCCACCGCCATTGTACTTCGGGCTGGTCATCATCCCCATGAACCCAAGCTGGCCCATTCTACGCTGAAGTTCCTCGGGGAACTTCTGATGCTTATCTCGCTCCAGTACGCCTGGAAGAAGTTCGTTTTGAGCAAAATCACGGGCCGCCTGTTGGACGGCAAGGTGTTCTTCGGTGAGTTGAAAGTTCATTCCCTGGAGTGGATAAATGGCGGACTGAAAGTAGTAAGGATTGGCGGAACGTTCAAAAAAAAGACCCCGGACATCGCATCCGGGGTCTGTTCGTTTTGATTTGACCTGTTATTCGTCTCTGCCGACGCCGAGGTACATCATCACGTAGTAGGCCAAGGTGGTAATAGCACCAATAGCAGCGACCACATAAGTCATGGCAGCCCACTTGAGAGCGTCCTGCGCCATATCATACTCGCCGGAGGTTACGATGTTCCGATTCCTGACCCAAGCCAGTGCCCTGCGGCTTGCGTCAAATTCGACAGGTAGCGTTACGATGGCAAAGAGGGCAAACACACCGTAACATACGATCATCACCAGCAATGCAGTGCTCCAGGGAAGAATGCTACTGGCAAAAAAGCTACCAAAGATCATGGCCATCATGATAAAGTTCAGCACGCTTGCGCTGATGTTTTGAACGGGCACCATTGCCGAGCGGAACTGAAGCATGGAGTATGCAGTCGCGTGTTGCACAGCATGGCCGCACTCGTGGGCAGCAATAGCTGTCGCCGCGGCATTGCGTCCGTGGAACACGCCTTCACTCAGGTTAACCGTCTTGCTGGCCGGATTATAATGGTCAGTTAGCTGACCTTCAACGCTAATCACCTGTACATCATGAATGCCGTTGTCAGCCAGCATCAGCCGCGCAATCTCGGCACCGGTCAAATCCTTGCTCAGGTGCGTCTGCGAGTATTGCTTGAATTTGCTCTTCAGCCTTGAACTGACCATCCATCCGATGAGCATGAAGAAACCACCAATAATTAATGCGCCAAATCCCATAGTCTATAAAATTATGTTGTTTTAATTTTCTCTACAATTCGGGTAGTGGAGTATCCCGGCACAAAATCGATCGTCTTGACCACTCCCCCGGCATTTTTAACAACATCTGCGCCAACAATGTTCTCTGCCAAATAGTCACTGCCTTTGACCAAAATATGAGGCAAAAGCTCTGAAATGAGGTTCTGAGGGGTATCTTCATTGAAAAAAACGACCAGATCGACGGCCTGAAGTGAGGCCATGACACGAGCTCTGGAGACCTCGTCCTGGATGGGTCGTTTCGGTCCTTTGAACCGGCTCACCGAATCATCGGTGTTGAGGCCTACCACCAACGCATCACCCAGGTTCCTGGCCTTTTCTAGGTAATCGACATGACCCAAATGGAGGAGATCAAAGCACCCGTTGGTAAACACCACACGCTTACCTTGGCGCTTCCATTCAACCACTTGCGCTTTGGCGGAACTGAGGTCCTTTATTTTGTCGGTTGTTTTCTCCATCGGATGAGCCAATAACTAATGATCAAAGATAGAACACCGCCAACAATCATGGTGAGGGTCTGCCAGGCATGAAAAATAAATACGAAGGCAATGGCATCGGCTTGCGGGAGTTGATAGAGCACCACGAGCCCCAGCGGAACAATGGTATGGTAGGACCCGGCGCCACCCGGGAGCGGTGCTGCCATGGCAATAGCACCAAGAGCAAACAGCGTTAGCACGGCGCCAAACCCCAAATCCCTCGTCGTTTCAAACGCCATGATCACACAATAGCTCATCAGGAAATAGAGGAACCAAATCAGCACGGAATAGAAGATAAAGAGCCATTTATTCTCCATTTGAAAAACCGAGAGAAGGCCCTGACGGAACCCTTCAAAGATTTTAAGCAGTTTGGGATGTTTCCGGAAATAGAACAGCATGCCTGCCACACCAGCAATGCCGATGAGCGCGGCAAATACCCAGCCGGGAATCCGGAATGAAGAAGGCTCACCGGAACCGATGCCCAGGGTTGACATGAAATGCATGAGTTTATCCCACTCAACAAAAAAGGCGAGGGCGATGACCAGCACCAGCGTGAGCACATCAATGATCCGCTCAACGACTACCGTACCGAATGAAACCTCTACAGGCGTCTTTTCAAGTTTGAGCAAATTGTAACAACGTGAAATTTCTCCTCCCCGCGGGATAGCAAGGTTGACCAGATATCCGATCATCAGCGAGAAGAAACTATTGCTTAGCGAAATCTTGTTGCCCGTGGGCACGAGTAGCATGCGCCATCGTTCAGCCCGGAGAATATGGCTGGTGTAGGCCACGCCCGCCATGAGCAGGAGGTAGAACTTGGAAGAATCCTTCCAGGCCTTCCAAATGAAGTCAACCTTGTTTTCTCCCTCACCGACCACCATCCCGCGGAGAGAAAGCCACAGCAACACTGCTGTCAGCAGGATCATAGCGAGGTATTGAAGAAGGGCGCGGAGCCTTTTATGCACGGCTTTGCTAGGGTTGTACAAACATATTATCAATCAAACGGACGGGACCAACCTGGGCTGCAATGAGTATGACAGCCTGTTGCGGATCCATAACACGATCAAGCAGTCTAAATTCTTTCCGATCAGCGACCGCAAGATACTCAAGGCTGATGCCATTGGAGGTGCACGTCGCACTTGTTTCTGCCACCACAGCTTGAAGCGGTTTGCCGGCTAAAAGACCCTTTCGTGCTTGTTTCAGGCAAGCATAGAGAACCTTTGCTCGTTCACGATCATCGGTTGAAAGTCTTTGATTGCGTGAGGACATGGCCAGACCATCGGGCTCACGCACAATGGGCATGGATATGATATTTACGTGGAACTTCAAGGCCTCAACGAGGCGGTTGACAATCATGACCTGTTGAAAATCCTTTTGCCCAAAGTACGCACGGTCAGGCTGCACGATATTGAAGAGTTTTGCAACAACCTGTGCCACGCCACTGAAATGTCCTGGGCGGAATGCTCCTTCCAGTACATTGTCAAGGTTTGGAAAGGAAATGTTCAGTGGAGCAGAGGTGCCATACATCTCCCGGTTGTCCGGGCTAAAAAGAACATCACAATGCTCACCCTTCAGCAGGGAGACATCTTTGTCCAGAGTTCGCGGATACTTCGCCAGATCGTCTGCATTGCCGAACTGTGTTGGGTTGACATAAATGGAGCAAACGGTTACGGTATTCTGATTTCGGGAGGCGCGGATCAGGCTGAGATGGCCTTCATGGAGGGCGCCCATGGTAGGAACAAAACCTACCGAAAAAGAGGGGGAACGCAGTGTATTTAAGTGGGTCCGCAGTGGCGCGATCTCAGTGAAAATGTGCATTCCAAGGCCTATTTTGGAGGGGAGCAAATATAGGCTTAATAATTGAGCCCCAGTTGAATAAGGGTTGGAATTCCCGTATCTTTGTGCCCTCGTTTCTCTATAAAAACTATAACTATGTCGAAACTAAGGATCCTCTATGTAGCCAGTGAGATCAACCCTTTTCTACAGACGTCGGAGGTAGCCGAATTCGTTCGTAAGTTACCCCAGGCCATGCAGGAAAAAGGGATGGAAATCCGGATCCTGGTTCCCCGATTCGGCCTGATCAACGAACGCAAAAATAGGCTTCATGAAGTAGTCCGCCTCTCCGGAATCAATATTTCGGTTGGCGATGAAGAGAAGCCGCTGATTATCAAAGTGGCTTCCATTCCGAATGCCAAATTACAGGTCTACTTCATCGACAACGAGGATTACTTTCACCGCAAGTCCATGTTCCATGACAAGGAAAATCGTTTCTACGAGGACAATGATGAGCGTGCGATCTTCTTCTGCAAAGGTGTTATTGAGACCGTTCGCAAACTGGGCTGGGGTCCCGACATCGTCCATTGTAACGACTGGATCACGAGTTTCATACCACTTTACCTGAAGACAACCTATAAGAACGATCCGTTGTTTAAGAATACGAAAACAGTCTTTACCATCTATAACAACAGCTTTAGCCACAAATTCAAGGGAGACCTGATGGGCAAGGTGAAGATGATGGATATCGAAGACAATATGCTCGGCCACTTGAAGACTGCCGATTACGAGGGCTTTATTAAATTGGGGGCCCAATTCGCCGATGTTGTTTCTGTAGCCGGGGACAATAAAAAGCTGGAAGGATTAGTTAAGAAAATTAAAGAGAAGAAAGTTGAAACCATCGAGAAGGACGATAACTACACTGAATCGTTTTATAATCTCTACACGGAACTGGCCGGTTAAGACCGTTGCGATTTCCCTAGCCTGGGCTTCTCTTCTTGTTGCCTCCTGCACCGACGATGCCACATTGGTTGGATTCCGCAAAGATCCGCGTCTGGCCACGCGGCTGGTAGAAATTCCCCTGGACTACGGGGTTTTCCTGCGTGAACCTGTTATTACTCAGAACACGTCCGAAGACGATCTCTCCCGCCTGCTTGTTGGTAAATTCTCCGATCCCGTGCTTGGCGATCTTGAAGCAAAGGCGTTTTTCAATTTTTCTCCCCCTATAGAGACTGTGTTTCCTAATGCCGGTGCAACGTTTGAGTCGTTAGAGCTTCAACTAAAATTTGATTACTACTCCTACGGGGCCACCGACAGCAGCGATCTGCAACTCAATGTGCATGAAATCACTGAGCCCATGACGAGCGACAGGGTTTATTACAGCGGCACACAGGTAGCGATTGCCGCTTCTCCCATAGGGGATACTATCATTGCCCCGGGCCCGACCGAACTAAGAGAAGGATGGGCGCGGTATGCAGACAACGACGCCACCAACAACACGTATTTTACCATCACCATTAAATTATCCGGTACGATGGGCCAAGATCTTCTGGATGATTTGATCGACGATCGCACGATCTTTGATGATTTCTCAGCCTTTAGTACACGGTATCCAGGCCTGTCTGTTAGCATGCCTTCAGGAAACAAGATACTTGGATTCACACCCGTGTATAGCCTTCCTACCCCAACCACTGTCGACTCCAAAATCATTCTGAAATACAAAGAGAGCGGCACCACGGTGGCTGTTGACTTCCCCATCTACTACTCCTCTATCAACAGTGTATTGAATCCGGTGGTGACCTTTAGTTTTGTCGAATCAGACCGCAGCGGCGGGCCCCTGAATGGCCTGCTGCCTTTTCAGGATTTCGTACCTGCCGATAATCAAATGTATGTCCAGAGTTGCACGGGCATCATGGCCAAATTCGAGCTGGCCAAAGTGTATGCCTATTTCGATACCATTGAAAATGCAGTTATCAATTCTGCGGAAATGGTATTCGAAAACACGTCTACTTCGGTGCGTGCACCTCAGCAATTCGAATTGCTCCTTCTGGATAGCTTGAACCAGTTTCGCGGCCTCTATCTGGATACCATCATTGCCGGTCAAAACATCAAGATCAACGACCCTTACCTTTTAAAAATTCAACAAGGAATTGTGCCTCTGGCGGTCAGCGCGGACGAATCGCGCGTTGCCATTCTTAACGAGTTAACGGGGCAGACGGCTTCCATCGACCAGAATACAGGAAAGATCGGATTAACGGTGCTGACAGAATTCTATCAGCAAATTATTACCAACAAGAAGTCACCCCGGCGCGCAAAGGCGTTTGCTTTTCATCCGCTTGACAACGAGTTTGAAAAGACGGTGAGTAGTCTTAGACTCGATCCCTCATCAGCGAAAGTCAAAATATACTATTCGAAGCCGTTAACGTCACTCCCCTAAGCCATGTGCGGTATTGTCGCCTACGTCGGTCACCGACAAGCCAGTGAAGTAATCATCAAGGGGCTGAAGCGCCTGGAGTACCGTGGCTACGACAGTACTGGCATCGCTCTCCTGAATGGTGCGCTGAACGTTTACAAGAAGAAAGGCAAGGTTTCCGAGCTGGAAGTCTATCTGAAAGGCATGAATCTGGATAGTCATATCGGCATGGGCCATACGCGATGGGCTACTCATGGAGAGCCCAGCGATGAAAATGCTCATCCACACTATTCCGCAACAAAGAATCTTGCCATTATCCATAACGGGATCATTGAAAACTATGCGGCGCTGAAACGGGATCTTGTTCGCAAAGGCCACACATTTCTCAGCGAAACCGATACAGAAGTATTCATCCATTTTATCGAAGACATCAAAGAGAAGGAAAACTGTTCTCTCGACGAGGCAGTCCGTCTCGCGTTGACCAAAGTGATTGGGGCCTACGCCATTGTCGTGATGTCCTTTGAGAATCCTGACTTGCTCATCGCAGCACGAAAAGGAAGCCCGCTGGTTATTGGCGTTGGCAAAGGAGAATTCTTCATGGCTTCTGATGCGACTCCCATTGTCGAGTATACAAATGAAGTCGTTTATCTGAACGATCAGGAAATTGCCATCGTCGACAATGGTAAACTGACGATCAAGAACGTCGCTAATCTTCCACTCACGCCATACATTCAAAAAGTTGACATCGAACTGGAGGCGATCGAAAAAGGCGGCTATGAGCACTTCATGCTCAAGGAGATTTTTGAGCAGCCCCGCTCCATTCAGGATTGTATGCGTGGCCGGCTCGATGCCGCCTCCAACCGGTTGATTCTCGGCGGTCTCCGTGAGTACATCAATAAGCTCATTAATGCCGACCGCATTCTGATTGTGGCATGCGGAACCTCGTGGCATGCCGGCCTGGTAGCCGAATACTTCTTCGAAGAGTTTTGCCGCATTCCCACAGAAGTGGAGTACGCTTCTGAATTTCGGTACCGCAATCCAATCATCCGGGAAGGCGACGTGGTGATTGCCATTTCTCAATCGGGAGAAACAGCGGATACTCTAGCCGCCATTGAGCTGGCCAAATCAAAAGGCGCTATCATCTTTGGCGTCTGCAATGTCGTGGGTTCATCCATACCTCGTGTAACCCATGCCGGTGCCTACACCCATGCCGGGCCTGAAATCGGCGTAGCCAGTACCAAAGCTTTTACAGCCCAGCTTACGGTGCTCAACATGATCGCGCTCATCGTTGCTCACCAGAAGGGAACAATCACCGAACAGAAATTTCATGAGATGCTCGTCGAGATGGAGCGCATTCCTGCCAAGGTGGAGAAAGCGCTGAAGCTCAACGAAGAGATCAAGAGGTTGGCTGAAGAATTCAAGGAAGTGAAGAATTTCCTCTACTTGGGCAGAGGTTACAACTTTCCCGTGGCTCTGGAGGGCGCACTCAAACTGAAAGAGATTTCCTATATACACGCTGAAGGCTACCCGGCTGCAGAGATGAAGCATGGCCCCATTGCCCTCATCGATCAGGAAATGCCTGTGGTGTTTATCGCCACGAAAGACAGCTCGTATGAAAAGGTTGTCTCCAACATTCAGGAAGTAAAAGCCCGCAAAGGCCGCGTTATTGCGGTTGTGACGGAGGGTGATACCCAAATCCCGGCAATGGCCGAGTTCACGCTGGAAGTGCCCCATACCATTGAGCCCCTGATGCCCCTGGTGTCCGTGATTCCTCTTCAACTGCTTTCCTATCACATTGCCGTGCTCCGTGGTGCGAACGTGGACCAGCCGAGAAATTTGGCGAAGTCGGTAACTGTAGAGTAACCACAACAAATATTTCCAAGCCTTATAAAAGAGTGCCCTGAACCAGATGGTCCAGGGCACACCTTCTCATCTCGGTATCGGGGGATTGGTCTGAACAAAAATGTACACATCAATCGCAAGTTCCTGCGCTTCTCTTGTTACCACCCCGGCACCATAGGAAATCCAATACCAGGCTGATTCGCCTCCGTTGATCGAGAGGTATTCATCTTCCGACAATTCTGTCAGAAATTCATTGTTTACTCTTGCTTTCATTTCATTTGTTTTAAAAGGTTGAACAATAAAGGACTAGGTGAGTTGTACCAAACTCACACGGGCCGCTTCAGCATCTAAGGCTGAGCTAGTTTGAAAAACGCCGAATCAAATCAGGCAAGTTCTCCATGAGCCAATAGACCAGGACAAACACGCCGATGGCGAGAATCACCTGAACGATCAGTCGTGGGGTAATTTTAATCGTTTTCATAGTTGACATTTTATTATTACTAAGATCAATCTGGACTTCAGTGATTTGATTCGTTTGTGTTTCATCAGTGGCGTGGAGGCTCGTCGTTGTAGCCATCCGAAAATCCTTCCCGGATGTCATCGATGTTATTCATGGCTGAATTGATCAGTACACCGACCAATACACGCACGAACCAAACATATCCACCCGATGTTTTCATTTGCTCCTCCCGGGACAGTGGTGTTAACCCGGCGATAGTTCCATTTACGATCTGACTCATAACTTATTTGTTTATGTTGTGACAATTTCGACTCGGCTCCGGCCGGAAACCTTATTCGAATGTTGGACATGGCGTTGCATTTATCAAGAGGTACGAACCGATTGTACGGTAAACCGTACAAGGCCTAGCCAGTGAAAACAGCATTTCTATGTGAACAGGTATGCTTTTGAAATTGGCTATTTTGCAGGGTGAGGTTTCACAATAGCTCCGGACAATAAGTAGGTGAATCTTCAAAATAATCCGATGCTGATGCTTGAATTCATCACACCCAAGTCACCTGAAGAACTGGCGGAGACCCGGTCTCTTTTTGAAGAATACGCCAGTGGATTAGGTGTTGACCTCTGCTTTCAGGATTTTGAACGTGAGCTTAGAGAACTTCCTGGCAAGTATCAGGAACCCGAGGGAACGCTTCTACTCGCGCTGTATGATTCGAAGATCGCCGGCTGCTGTGCCCTTCGACCGCTGACAGTCCCCGATCATCCACATGCTGCCGAAATGAAGCGATTGTATGTTCGTCCTGCCTTCCGTGGCAAAGGCATTGCCAACGGATTGGTTACGCAGGTCTTGAAGAAAGCAAAAGAGGCTGGCTATTCATGTGTTCTGCTGGATACGTTGAAAACGATGGAGGAGGCGCAGTTGCTTTACAAGCGATTAGGCTTTCAGGAGATCCCGCCATACTATGACAATCCTGTTGAGGGGGTGAGGTATCTTAAGCTCAAGCTATAGGATTTGGATGGCGACGTGTTGCTGGTACCAACATAAGCGAGCAAGTAGAACTGCCCCTCCCATTTTTACGTATATCAAAAAAACTACTGGGCCGCAGCCCTAAGCAGAGCACAGACTTCATACCGCTTATCGGCATACTCTTTCCTGGCTGCATCAAGTACACGAACCACGTTCCCCAACCCCATCCTCTCTCCCCATTCAAACGGCCCATATGGATAGTTCGTCCCGAGCTTCATTGCCAGGTCAATGTCCTCACGTGTTGCGGTACCCTCCTCAAGAGTGTAATACGCCTCGTTGATGATCATGCAGATCACGCGCGGTGTCACCATACCGGCCTGATCTGAAACGATCCGAAAATCAGTTCCCAACTCTTGGCAAACCGTTTTCAGCATCTCGTAGTCTTTCTTTTCACGCACGGCCACTTCCAGAATGTCACGGTTTACCAAGGAGTGTAACCCGCAGAATCCAAATACAGGGTATTGAGGCTCCCCAATGTGCCGCATTTGATCCCCGAGCCTTACGATGGAAGTATCAAGGAATAGCGCAACAGCCGGAACGTGAGCATACGCGCTGGTTTGTTCAACGGATTTGGCTACAGCAAAATCAAACACGATGTCACCAGGTAGGGATTTCGATGCTTCGGTACGGGA
Source organism: uncultured Ohtaekwangia sp. (assembly GCA_964392375.1). Taxonomy (GTDB): domain Bacteria; phylum Bacteroidota; class Bacteroidia; order Cytophagales; family Cyclobacteriaceae; genus ELB16-189. The sequence goes on from CAYMPU010000046.1 coordinate 16,199, forward strand.
ATGCGTCCTGACGGTATGTGCCCCCGCGAATTTCTGTCGGCACTCTTCTGCCTGATCTTGCGTTCCAACAATGAGAATGTCCATGATCGGGGAAGTACTTATGCGGCGAAATAGTGATATTTGATCAAATGTAATACTGAATCGTATGGCAAAAAATGTAATCTTTTCGCCCACAGCCCCGGCACCCATTGGGCCCTACAGTCAGGCTATACAAGCCGGAAACATGCTGTTCGTTTCAGGCCAGATCGCTATCCAGCAGTCCTCCGGCAACCTCATTTCCGGCTCCATTGAAGACGAAACGCATCAGGTCATGAAAAATATGAAGGATGTTCTCGCCGCGGCGGCTTTTGATTTTCCCCATGTCGTGAAGACAACCATCTTTCTAAAAGACATGAACAACTTTCCAAAGGTGAATGCTGTCTATGGCTCCTATTTTACCAGCGAACCACCGGCCCGTGAAACGGTAGAGGTCAGTCGCCTTCCCAAAGATGTGAACGTTGAAATCTCCTGTATAGCCGTGAAGTGATTTCCCTGCTGCCATCATACCGCGAGACACTGGTATCCAATCGTTCGACGAAGGATATCCTTCAACGTCTTGCTGTCAGCACATCAGACAAACCCTTTCTTCAGCCGGACGAACCTGAACTTATATTCACCGGCTGGGTACTCGATGATCGTTTTCGAATCTCCATGCGCACACGGCGTGCTAACCACTACCTGCCACTGGTCATTGGCCAAGCGGAAATTACTTCTACCGGATCCATTCTCTTGCTCCACTACACGCTCTTTCCGACCATCCAGCTTCTCCTCAAACTCTGGACGGCGCTCATTATCCTCGGCGCCGGCATCGGTTCCTATGAGATGAAAAGCTTACACGCCCTGTGGATCGCCGCGTGTCTTCTCTTTCTCATGTATTTCATCGTCTGGTCGAATTTCCGAATGCACCTCGCGACCACCAAGGAGGCGATTCGTCGCATCGTTGGGTAGTCGAATTTCGTACCTTTGAGCTGTTAATTCTATGAAAGCCCGCGTCCGTTTTGCCCCTAGTCCTACCGGTGCACTGCACATCGGTGGTGTTCGTACCGCTTTGTACAATTTTTTGCTTGCCCGTCAGACGGGTGGAACCATGATTCTTCGCATTGAGGACACGGACCAGAATCGCTACGTGCCAGGAGCAGAAGAATATATCCTTGAATCACTGGCCTGGGCAGGTATTCAAATCGATGAGGGTGTTGGGATTGGCGGACCACACGCTCCCTATCGGCAGTCGGAAAGAAAATCCATATACGCAAAGCATGTGCAACAGCTTATCGATCGTGGCCATGCGTATTACGCCTTTGACACCGAAGCGGACCTGGAAGCGATGAGGCAGCGTACTCCCAATGCGCAATATGACGCCAGCCTGCGCGATCAGATGAAGAATTCGCTCCACATGCCCGCAGAAGAAGTGAAGCGAATGATCGGCTCAAACCCCTATGTGGTTCGGCTAAAGGTTCCCGCCAATGAAGAAATTCATCTGAACGATCTCATTCGTGGCGATGTCCGCGTGATGTCGAGCCAATTGGATGACAAAGTGCTCATGAAATCAGATGGTATGCCAACATATCACCTGGCCAATGTGGTGGACGATTACCTGATGAAGATTACACACGTGATTCGCGGTGAAGAATGGCTTCCCTCAGCCCCGCACCATGTGCTGCTTTACCGCTATTTCGGCTGGGAGACGGAAATGCCCCGCTTCGCTCATTTGCCTTTGCTCCTTAAGCCCGATGGCAATGGCAAGCTCAGCAAACGTGACGCCGACCGGATGGGGTTCCCCATCTTCCCGCTCACGTGGACAGACCCAAAAACGGGCGAAGCATCGCGGGGCTTCCGTGAACATGGATACTTGCCTGAAGCGGTTATCAACTTCCTTGCGCTGCTGGGATGGAATCCTGGTACCACGCAAGAAGTTTTTCCGATGGATGAACTCATCAAAGCATTCTCACTGGAACGCGTGGGTAAAGCCGGGGCTAAGTTCGACATCCAGAAAGCGCAATGGTTCAATCAGCATTATCTACGAACGCTTCCTTTGGAAACACTTACCGGATACTTGATCGAATCACTGAAGAAAGAAAACATTGAATGCACCCCTGCCCTTGCCAGCCAGATCGTCATCGCACTGAAAGAACGTGTCACGTTCCCACAGGAATTCTGGGAACAGGGTAAAATATTTTTCATTGCACCATCGGCTTTCGATATGTCGGCCGTCACCAAGAAGTGGTCGCAAGAAGCCGTCGTTGTATTGCAGGCTTATGAGGAGGCTGTCAAAGGTTTGGCTGATTTGACTGCCGAAATAGCGAAGTCAACCCTGGAGCGCGTTGCAGCCGATAAGGGAATCAAGACCGGCCAGGTACTTGCTGCACTGCGCATTGCTTTGACCGGTGGCATTTCCGGCCCCGATCTGATGCAGACCATTGAAATCCTCGGCGGTGAAGAAACCGGGCGAAGGATTCACTTTGCCCTCCAAACCTTGTCCGTAACAAAGTAATTATGGCTAAAAAGAAAGTGCAACCTGCCCGCAAACCCCGCGTTCATAAGAATCTGGCTGGGCTCGAAGTATCCATCGGAGCCTTCGGCGAAATCAAATCGAGCATGAACATCGAAAAAATAAACGCCTTCCTCGATGACCATGTCGAAGACAAGAAATTAACCGAGCAGCGGGAACACGACGAGGAAAAGAAGAAAAAGGGAAAAGGAAAGAAATAGAGAACCAGTCATTCAACACCATGAGTTCGCACGTCATTGACTATCAGATCAAAGGAGAAAGCATCCAGATTGTGGAGGTGGAATTGGATCCGCTCGAAACCGTAATCGCAGAAGCCGGTGCCATGCTCTTTATGGAGGAGGGCATCCAGTTTGAAGCCAAGATGGGCGATGGCTCCGCAGCCAACCAGAGTCTGTTCGACAAATTGCTGTCCGCCGGAAGTCGCGTGCTCACCGGCGAATCATTGTTCATGACTCACTTTACCAACCGCGGAAACAAGAAAGCAAAAGTGGGATTTTCTGCACCGTATCCCGGTACAGTCATTCCCATCGACCTTGCAACGAGCCGCAACAACGAACTGATTGTGCAAAAGGATGGATTTCTCTGCGCGGCGTTCGGCACCAAGCTGAGTATTGTCTTCAACCGCAAAATCGGTGCGGGACTGGTTGGTGGTGAGGGATTTATTTTGCAAAAGCTTCAGGGCGACGGGAAGGCGTTTGTGCACGCCGGCGGAACCGTCATTGAGCGTACCCTGAATAACGAGACCCTTCGTGTCGATACCGGTTGCGTGGTCGCTTTCGAATCGCAGGTCGACTTTGATGTGGAAACGACCGGAAGTTTGAAGTCAATGATCTTCGGTGGAGAAGGCATTTACCTCGCCACCCTGCGCGGCAGCGGCAAAGTATGGCTGCAGTCCATGCCTATCCGTAAACTTGTTCAAGCATTGTCACCCTACGGATCCAACCGCCGGAAGGAAGCCAGCTCCTTGTTGGGTGGACTCTTTGAAGGCTAACGCCCGAGGATCCGTGACCAGCGAGGAACGAGGAGGGGCACTTCCTTTTTGTAATCCAGATAGGACTGGCCAAACACAGCAATCATCTTCTTCTCCTCCAGATAAATGCCTATCGGTAGGTACACCAGTATGCACAGGCATGTGACGAGTGTGGGCAGATTGGGTATGAATAAGAAGAAGCCAATGACGACAAGGATAAGTCCAGAATAGATCGGATGCCTTACCCATCCGAGTACTCCACCCTTGTGAAGTCGTGAATCCTCAGGAGTAAATCCCAGAAATGCCTTCAAACGGTATTGTCGAAACGATACCTGGATGAGCATTACACCCAATGTCGTAAACACAAGACTGACGTAGCGTATCGGTCCGATACTTTCAAAAAAATTCTCTGATGGAATAATAGAATTGATGATGAGCAAAATTACCAACCCCACGGTTGCGACAACGGAATAAAGTAGACGGTAGTACCGGAACCCCTGGCCCATGGCCCGGCTCGCGGCTTGCTTTGTGGCCTCCGCCGCAAGTACACTGTGCAGCACGAAGTAAATAATCCAGCCGCCAATCAGCACACCATAGTTCATCGGCCAAAGTAAGCTATTTGAAAATGGGCTCGCAAATGGCTGAGGAATGACTACCGTTGTGACCAAAGCAATAATCACCTTTCACCAGTCCATTGCCTTTTGTCAACTATTCCGAGTATTTTTGAAAGGGTTACAAAATGTAGCAGCATGAAACCGACCTTTGACAAAGCGTGGTTGACAATGAGTTAATCCTCCCCATGTTCAACTACCCGCTCTCAACTACATCCAAATCATGAAAACAATTACCATTGGACTGATCCGAGAAGGCCGCATCCCCCCGACAAGCGCGTCCCTTTCACTCCTTTGCAGGCTGAAGAAATTGTGCAACGATTCCCGCACGTGATCATGTTGTGCCAGTCCAGTCCGGTGCGTTGCTACTCGGACAAAGAATATGATGAATTAAGTATTCCCGTGGTCTCTGCCGTCGATGATTGTGATATCCTTATGGGGATCAAAGAAGTCCAGATACCTGACCTCATTGCCAACAAAACATACCTGTTCTTTTCACACACATTGAAGGCCCAGCCACACAACAAGAAGCTACTCCAAACTGTACTTCAAAAGAACATCCGACTCATTGACTACGAAGCACTCCGGGATTCTCAGGGAAATCGGCTGGTTGCTTTCGGAAGATTCGCTGGAATTGTTGGCGCCTACAATGGACTGTTGACCTACGGCCAGCGTTTCGGGCTCTTTAACCTTCGCCGCGCTTTTGAGTGCTTTGATATCAATGACTTGAAACTGGAAGTTCACAAAGTGAAGTTACCACCCATTAAAATTGCACTCACGGGCGCAGGCCGCGTCGCCAAAGGAGCCATGGAGACGTTGGACACTGCAGGTATCCGTAAAGTCAGTCCTGCCGAATACCTTAGCCGAACGTTTGATGAGCCAGTTTATGTGCAGCTGGGCAGTGCCGACTACCACGTACGCAACGAGGGCGGTCATTTCAATCGCGACGAGTTCCACAAAGATCCGCAGCGTTACCATTCAACGTTTGCTGAATACACCAAGGTCACAGACCTTCTGCTGGCAGGTGCTTTCTGGAATCCCAAGGCTCCTGTCCTTTTCACCCTTGCTGACATGCGCGCAACAGGATTTAGCATCAAGGTAATTGCCGATATCACCTGCGATATCAATGGCTCTGTGCCGAGCACCAAGAAGGCAACGTCTATCGCCGATCCCCTGTATGATTACGACCCCAAGACCGATTCGCTTCATCCGCCGATGAGCAATCCGAATTTCATCACGGTAATGGCTATTGACAATCTCCCCTGTGAACTGCCCCGCAGTGCCTCTGAAGAGTTCGGGCGGGATCTCATCGATCGTATTTTGAAACCATTGCTCATGGAGGACACCGATGGCGTCATCGCGCGAGGCACGATTGCTGAAAATGGAAATTTGACTCCGCACTTCGAGTACCTCAGGGACTACGTTTCCGAATGATCCCAATCTCCCGGCATTGAATCACTTTTCCGCTCGCTATGTACTGACTGGCTTTCTCTTTGCCATTCTGTGGTCATCGGCATCATCCGCTGCAAAGTTCGGACTTCAATCGGCTGGCGGCCTGGTGCTATTCACTACCCGTTTCATTATTGCCGGTGCGCTATTGCTCGGTTACTCAGCTATCGTCCAGCGCGATCGGCTTCCACAACACAAGGAATGGATCCACCTGACTATTTTTGGTGCCTTCAATACCACCTTATACCTCGGCGTATTCATCATTGCACTGGAGGAGGTAACAGCAGGAGTAACGTCCATAGCGCTCGCCCTAAACCCATTGCTGATTGGAGCGATGACTGCGCTCATACTCAAGACTAGAGTTTCACCTATTCAGTGGATCAGCATTGGCCTTGGAATCATTGGTGTTGCTATTGTCTCGTATCCGCTGCTTGTCAACAGTTATGCCACCGTCCGGGGCATCTCATTGATGGCTGCCTGCATGATAGCGTACTCATTCAGCTCGGTATACTACGCGCGAATTGATTGGAAGCTTTCCCGCACGGCCATCAACGGCTGGCAGGTAATGATTGGTGGTCTATTGCTCCTGCCCTTCGCAGTACTGTTCCCTCAGAAGGCCAATAACTTTGATGGTCGTTTTTGGGCCAGCGCGCTTTGGCTGGTCATTCCAGTATCCATAGGTGCCGTTCAACTGTGGTTATATCTATTGAAGATTGATGCCCTTCGTGCTTCTCTCTGGTTATTTCTCTGTCCCATTTTTGGACTAACGTTTGCAGCCATATTGCTCGATGAGCCGATCTCCGGTTTTACAATCGCAGGTACTTTTCTGGTACTGGTGGCATTGTTTCTTGGCCAGCGGTATTCCGTTCAGCGATCGAAAAATTAATTCTCATTGCGAATGGCCATGAACTCGGCTATTTTTGATAATGCTCATGTATAATGTAACCACTGGAGTTGACAAAAAGATCGAACAGGAATGGCTGATCTGGATGAAGGAGGTCCACATCCCAGAGGTTATGAAGACCCAGATGTTCCTGAGTTACCGTATCTATCGCGTGCTGACGGCTGAAGACGATCAAACGGTATCGTATGCCATACAATACCAGGCGCAGTCAATCTCTAAGATAGAGCACTACCTCGACAAGTTCGCGCCAGCATTACGCGAGGAGGTCAAGAAAAAGTTTGGTGAAGGTGCGGTTTCGTTCCGCACCTTACTGGAGGAGGTTAGCTGATCGTTGTTTTACTTCGACATAACCTGTCGGCTGTACAGTGCTTGGACATGTCGGGCATTGTTGCCTTCCACCTTGTTGATGGCTTCAATTTGTGCAGCTGAAGCTTCAAAAATGTTCCTCGCGATGTACCAACGGACGGACTCCGTATACGGAGGGGTGGTCAACGAACCGCGATAGTGGTAGTAGTGTCCTTTTACCTCTTTGGGAATTTTGCCAAACAGATCCTCCAACTTTACCGTACCTGCCTTCAGCTCGCCGGAGCTGTGTTCCTCCTTTGGAATAGCATCGAGAAAATCTGCGATGAACTTATTCTCCTTCCCTTCTTTGAATAAAACCCCGATAACAAGATACTGCGGTGTAGCGTTGGTGTCCGTCGAAGGCAAAAGATTGACAATGTGCATCTCCATAGGAAAAGTAATCCCATCAATCAAGTGTTCCGACGGCGTATGGAAGTGGCACTGTTTGAAGTTGAACGTGGTGTCGTCCTGCGTAATGGTGCTCCCTTCTTGAAAATCAAGTTGTACCGTGTGGCCCAGGTTCTCAATTTTATTGACTTCATCCTTGAAGTAAAGCGTGATGCTATGCTTTCCTGTCTCGCTTGCTGTGGAGACAATATTAATCGGTGATTGTTCAAATCCGTGATCTAATCCGGGCATGATATATCCTTGCTGTTTCCTTTCGGAAGCATCGGGCGCTGTCGCATTGACAACATTGGCTGCCGAATCAGCAGAGGTTCCTTCTCCCTGCTTTACCGCCTTCCCGCAACCTGCGATGGCTATGAGAATAACTATGGCAATGATTCCAGTATGTGCTTTCATGGGGTCTGTTAATTTATGGTTTTGTTGAACTTATACGTCGCATTCATTTGAAGTCGGAGTGCCGAACCATTTGCGTTGTCGATATTCTGACGCTGGCCCACAATCGCCTCCCAACCAAAAGTCAGGTTTTTGACGGGATCCCAGAACAGGTTAGCGGACCCGTAGAATCCGGATTTAAAGTTACTTGCTCCCAAGGCGCTATTATCGCCAATGCCCAGGTATCCGGCCGTAAGTGATGAATGCATGTTACTCTTCCAGTGGTGCTGATAAGAGATATTTGAGCCGTGCATTTGAACTGCCTGCAACTCATTGGTCCCATTGTAAATGGCATCATAGTTCAGTCCGCTGGCGCCCTGAATATACCTGGCCACTCCAGTCCCTGTGACGGCCTGAAATCTCAACTTGTCCTTCTCCCCTGCCTTAATGGAAGTCATGATGGTGAGTCCATAACCCAGCAAGCTCCGCGGCATGTCACTTTCATACCTCAGCTCCCTTACCAAGGCCGCGACCTTTACAAATCCAAAGGTTCCGTTGATCCTGTACCCGGCAATGATATCGGGAAAACGTTCAGGGAGTACAGTAACGGGGCCACCCACGGTAACGTTCTCAACAGGGTTTTCAAGGGAAACGGAAAGTACATTCTTTGCTTTATACGTTGAGAAACGAATTTGCGGAGTCCTCGAAAGTGTAGAGCTATTGGGGCCTTCAAAATCGACAACTACCGGGTTAACTTCTTCATCAAAGAAATTACTCCATGTCATCCCGACCATGACAAACCGATAATTGACATAGGCATGCCGCATGCGGAATAGCCCATTGGCATCGGTTGCGTCATTATGAAAATCTCCCTCCACCTTGATGTCAAGTGCCTCACCACCGATCGTGTGTTTTACGTCAAATCCAAGTCGTGTTTGTTTCGAGCCAATGAAAAAATTAGGTGTTTTGGTCCCGTTAACACTGATGTTTGCCGGCACAAACAAGTCACTTCGTTTCAAGTCCTGATCATCCCAGACAAAGCTTGTGCGGCCAAAACCATAAATGGTGAATGTGGTTACTTCTTCTTGGTTTGTCTGTCCATATGTGCAATGGGTCATGCACATACCTAACACAAGCAAAGACAAACAGGATATCCGTTTCATAGTGAGATTCATGTTGATATTGAACGATGGTTAATCTTTGAAATTCTTGGATGCCTCTCTTTCAAGGTCCGAGTATTTCATCTTCTCGTCTGTACTTACTGTAACAAAGGAAATTATGCCACCTCTGAATGTTCCTGGAGATGAATATTGATCACTTACCGGATCTCCGCTGTCATATCCAACGCACAAACCATCACCTACCAGTGTAAACTTTCCAACTTGAGCTCGCATAGGGCCCGAGGCCACCTCCTTGTCGTTTACGTAGAGCTTAGCCGTGCCCATAGACTCCTTATGCTCACCAGCATTTTCGCGGATAAACTCCATTCCCAGCGTATACTTGCCTGGCTTCAGGATTGGCGATACCAATTGCTGTTCGGGTTTGATACCCAGAAAATTGTAGACGTAATATAGTTTCCTGTCTTTAATGAAGAGGGTGTGACCGCCAAAACGTGACCCATGAGCAAAAATTACTCCCGAGCAGTTCACATCCGTAATCTCCACATTCGCTAGAATTTTGTAGGAACGCGCCCTTACACTTACGGCAACCGCTTCAGGAACAGGGCTTGTACTTGGATAGTAGGTGTAGCTGTCTCTAGGCGGCTCTTCGGAAGGCCTCTCAATGAGAACTTGCTCAAGTGCCGTGCGATCATCCAATGGCTTTGCAAAGTTCTTATCAGCTTCTTCGTCCCAAGCCTTGATCAAAGCTTCGAGTTTCTCAGGATTCTCCTTTGCCAGATTGTTGGCTTCGGCGCGATCAACGTCCACATGATAGAGTTCCCACTGATCCTTATCGAAATTGCCCTTGCTGGTCAGGGGCGCATGGACAGCAACTGCCTTCCAGCCATCTTCCCAAAGAGCTCGGGTTCCCAGCATTGCGTAGTACTGTCGCTTCTTCTGTGTAGGCGCGTCCGGCGCTGAATCAAAAGAGTATCGCATAGAGACTCCGGATAACGGATACTGCTCAACACCTCTATAAACGCTGGGCATTTGTAATCCACAAATCTCCAGAATAGTTGGGACTATGTCGACAGCATGGTGGTATTGGTTACGCACTTCTCCGCGGGCCTTAATTCCCTTCGGCCATGTGATGATGAGGGGATCTGATGTTCCTCCTGAATAGTTGGAATACCGCTTAAACATCTTGAAAGGAGTGGAGAACGCTGCCGCCCAACCTGTCGGATAGTGCTCATATGTGTTCGGCCCACCCAATTCATCGATCAACTTCATATTTTCAGAAAGCGCATCAGGAAAGCCATTAAAGAATTTGTTTTCATTCACTGAACCGTTGGGACTTCCTTCACCGGACGCCCCATTGTCAGCAGCATACAGGATGATGGTATTTTCATACTGGCCCGTTTTCTTCAAGTGGTCAATAACACGACCGATCTGAGCATCCGTGTATTCCGAAAACCCGGCAAACACTTCACATAAACGAGAGAACAACTTCTTCTCGTCGGCATTGAGTGATTCCCAGGGCCGAACAAAGTCACCCGGGTTAGCCTGATCCTCTGGCATGGGGTTGAAGGCTGTCAACTTTGTATCCTTGGGTAAGATGCCCCGCTCGATCATTCGCGGGAGAACCCAAGCGCGGTAAGCGTCATAGCCATCATCGAATTTTCCCTTGTACTTGGCTATGTAATCCTTGGGGGCTTGGTGTGGAGCATGATTGGCTCCCGGGCAAAACCACATAAACCAAGGTTTTGATGGATTCGCTGATCTCTGATCGCCGAGCATTTTTATAGCCTGAGTAGCAAGATCCTTCGATAAATGATAGCCCTCCTCCGGGCCATACGGCTGGTCAATGTAGTGATTGTCTTCAACCAGATCGGGGTACCACTGATTGGTTTCTCCACCAATAAATCCATAAAACCGATCAAAGCCCATTTGCAGTGGCCACTGCTTGCGGTTCGCACCCGAAGCAAGATCGGATTCCGGGACATTGTGATTCTTACCCAACCAGAATGTACTCCATCCATTCTCTTGTAGAACCTGGGCAAGCGTTGCGGTCTGTTCTGGTATATGACTACTGTATCCCGGGAATCCATTCGCTCCTTCTGTTATAGAGCCCATACCATTTACATTATGGTTTCGACCGGTGAGAATGGTTGAACGTGTAGGAGAGCACAATGCCACCGTGTGCCACTGGGTGTACGTTAGTCCATCTTCTGCCAGTTTATCCAGAGTAGGCATACTTACCCTACCTCCGTAAGGAGACCATGTTGCCAAGCCGGTGTCATCATAGAGAATGAAAAGAATATTGGGCGCTCCCTCTGGTGCCTTTTTCCGTAGATAAGGAGTCCAGTCCGGAGTCGATTCCCGAACATCAAGTTTTATGTCACCTTTGAAAACGGTTTGGCCTTGTGCCGTTGGCTCTGCCTTCTGTGATTGCGTTGAGCAACCCGCTGCTATCAAAGAGATAGTAACCAAAAATGTCAACCGCCTGAAATATAGCTTATTGATCATTGAATTGTGCTTTTGGTAAAGTATGATTTAGAAAAGCCAATATGGCGACTATTCTTGAATAACAACATGACACATATCAGTTTCTGAACGCTAACAAGTGTTCGCTTACGGTTCTTGGACAAGTCATCAGGATTTTCGTACAACTACATCCTCTCAAACCCCACCCTATTCTCGTACTTTGCTCCATCATGTCCACTGAAGGAAACGATTTCCCTGAAACCGAAACCATTGCTTCTGCAATCCGGTTTGTCAACAGCACGGCCAGTCACATTTTCCTTACAGGAAAAGCAGGGACAGGGAAGACAACGTTTCTGAAGAATCTGGCCAGGCGAACGCACAAACAATTTGTTGTAGTCGCTCCTACGGGGATTGCAGCCCTCAATGCTGGCGGGGTTACAATACACTCACAGTTCCTCTTTCCCTTTGGTATGTTCCTGCCCGACCGGTCGGCCGCCGGTGAATTGTCCGACGGCACAGTGTATACCTCCGACACCCTCGCACGCAAACTTCCATTGAATAGCCTGCGCAAGCAAGTTCTGCGATCGATTGACTTGCTGGTCATTGATGAAGTAAGTATGCTGCGTGCCGATCTGCTTGATGCGATGGACTACCGATTAAAAGCCGCTCGTGGAAATTTCAAACAAAGCTTCGGCGGCGTTCAGCTATTGATGATTGGTGATCTTTATCAATTGCCTCCCGTTGTCAAGCGCGAAGATGAAGGCCGGCTTAAACGATATTATGCGAGCCCTTGGTTTTTTGAAGCCAGAGCATTGCAACAAGACTGCTTTGTCTACATCGAGCTTGACAAGATTTTCCGACAACGCGACGATGGCTTTATCCGGATCCTCAATAACCTCCGGAACAATCAGCCTACACGCGAAGATATTGCTGAGCTTAACACTCACTACAAGCCTCCTCACGAAATCCAGCATGTCAAAGAGGTGATCACGTTGACTACGCACAACTACAAAGCAGATGAACTGAACCTAAGGGCCCTGAATGAAATCGACGGCCCCACCCATGTTCTTGAGGCAAAGGTCGAGGGCGATTTTCCGGAGAGCATGTATCCCGTCTTGCGCCGACTGGAGTTGAAGAAAGGTGCACAGATCATGTTCACAAAGAACGACAGCGAAGGGAAAGCCTATTATAACGGAAGACTTGCCGTCGTAACCGCTATCGAAGGAGCAACCGTGGAGGTGTCAATGGCTGAAACACATGAGAAGTTCGTTCTAAAAAGGGAAACGTGGGAGAACAAGCGATACACGGTAAACGCGGCCACCAAAGATCTCGACGATGAAGTCATCGGCACCTTCGAACAATTTCCGGTAAAACTCGCCTGGGCCATCACTGTTCACAAGAGTCAGGGTCTCACTTTTGACAAGGCCATCATCGATGTGGGGCAGGCCTTTGCCGACGGTCAGGTCTATGTTGCCCTTTCCCGACTTCGATCACTTGATGGATTGATTCTCCGCACCCACATTGATCCAGACGTAGTTAGTACCGACAGGAAGGTAGTTTCATTTTCAGAGACCAACCATCATCCCGAAGAACTGATGGAAACAATGAAAGCAAAACAGGTCGAGTTTATTCGCCTTGTGATTGCCCGGACCTATGATCTGGATGCTTTGGTAAAGGAGATTGCGTACATCCAAAAAGCCGGCAGCGATGATGAGGAATTTGATGATCCTTCCATGAAGCCCGTGCTGGAGCAAATCAGAAATACCCTCCTGGGGGAATCAGAGAACACAATCAGGTTCAGAAGGCAACTGATCAGCCTCCTTGAAAACCATGAGCACGCACAACTTGTTGAGCGGATTCAAAAAGGCACAGCATACTATAAGAGTATCCTGCAATCCGTTGTCAAGCTACTCCTTCGGCACCTGGAGGAAATGAAAAAGCAAAAGCGGGTAAAGACGTATGTCGGACATCTTACGGATCTCGATCAGCTCTTCGCGAAAAAGCTTGAGTCGATCGATAAGGCAATGCTACTGACCGAAGGTATCCTTGAAGGTCGCGATGACTTTGATTTTAGGAAACTTGCCGAGGTACGAACGCTGGAAAGGGCAAAAATGCTGGATGAAATCCGGGCCCAGGTAGGTGCCGCCCCTATTCGTGAACGAAAACCCCGATCAAAAAGATCGCCAAAGGGAGAAACCCAAAAGCTAACGCTGAAACTTCTTGAAAGCGGCCTGACTACGGAGGGAATCGCTAAGGAGCGCGGTCTGGCAATTAGCACGATTGAATCACATCTGGCCAAGGCTGTGGAAGATGGGCAAATCGACATATTCAAATTCGTACCAGAGGCGATTTTGGCCGAAATCACGGAGGTGTTAAAAAAAATGCCGGAAGACTTTAGTTCAAAGGAGCTATTTGAAAAGCTCGGCGGGAAATACACCTATGGTCTGCTACGGGCAGTGATGAGCCATGTCGGTATCAAATCGGCAAGACACAAAGACGACTAACAGTTACCGCCTTCTTCCGCCTCCACCCCCGCGCATTCCGCCGCCTCCACGATTCATCGATCCTCCCATGTTGCCTCCCCGATTCGTTTGCTGATACCCTGTATTCCGCTGCTCACTCCGCTGACGGTTTTCGTAATCCTTGTTCATGGTCGATGGCTGCTGGGCCTGATTCCAGTCCTTTCCGTTTCGTTGGTCCCAGTTTCCATTGTCATTGCGTTGATACACACTTCCGTCTTTACCAGCATAAACATTATTTTTACCACCGGACGGGGTTTGCGCGGGTTGTGTCGCTGGCCGTTGACCCTGCCCTTGTGAAGGGCGTTGCTGATCCTTCGTCGATGGCGAACGGCTCATAGAACCCTCGCCGCGTTTTACATCACGCGTGCTCACGTCGTTCCGACGATTGTAAATGTTGTTCGTATTGCCTCGGTTGATATTGATATCCCCATTGTTGATGAACGTTGGGCCACGACCTCCATACATCCCACCATGATACGGCGGATGATACGGTGGACGGTACATGGGTGGTCCCCAGTAACCAGGGTGTCCATAAACTCCAAACGTGAAAAAACCAACGCTGTAGTGAAAGCCCATACTCCATCCCGTCCAGGGGTTGTAGTGCATGCTGAACCCATAGGTAACGGGTCGCGGATAATAATAAGGTCCATACCAGGGATTGTAGTAGTATCCCGTTCCATAAACAACCGTAGATCCATAAACATAGCAACCCATGTATCCCGGAGTATAGCCGACATATACTACATCGGGTGTTGCGTCATAGACATACACATACTTTACATTGTAGGCCGTTGAGTTTGCCGGGATTTTTTCAACTTCCTTTGGTCTCTCATCACTGACTTTCCATGGGCCAGTTGCCTTATCCGACACAAACCAGACTCCGGTTTCTACGCAGTAAAACTTGTTTCCTGACTTCAACACTGTACTGCTGGTGTTCATGGCAAGCTCCAGAGAGGTCCCTTCGATGACTTCAAACTTCGGCTCACCATCATATTTGACAGTACATGTTGCGGTTTTCCGGTCCACTTTAGCCGTTTGCGGAACCTGCGCATCCTGGATTGCATCCTTGCTTGCTTGTGTCCCTGCCACGCTGGATAATACATTGTCTTTGGGTGACCCTTCCGGAATGGCCGCAAAATCACGGGGCAACTTGTCGGATGCAACATACGTCCACGCACCCTCCAATTGTGGTGCTGAGTACCATCGGCCCGAAATAAGAACATAGAACTGTTGATCGGCGATGCTTTTGAAAACATCATTATCCGAGTTTGCTAAGTACAATAAGTTGGTTCCGGATATCGGCGAGTAATCGGCAGGTCCGCGTGATTGAATCAACTCAACAGGTGTTGTGCTGACCAGAATGGCGGATGGGGAAGCGGGCTTAGCCGAAGGTGCAGTACCATCGGTCTTCTGCTGCTTCTTGATTTCCTGGTCCAGGGCGCTGATTTTTGGAGATAATTTTGAAACCGGAGCATATCCTTCCTTGACGGATGACGATGCGTACCATAACTGGCCGGCAAAGAGATAATATTTCTTGTCGTCAGGATTCTCTACGATCAGGAATGGCGTATTCAGAACGCGCTTCATTTTCAGATTCGCATCATCCTGAAGGCGAGGTTCCCCATCAATTAAAATCAACGTTGTTAACTCCGCCTTGTAAATAATGGTTGGGGGGTCATTTTTTAGAATGTCTTCCGTATACGCCTGTTCTTGCTCAATCGTGGCAATAATATCATCCAAAGATCCTGTGATTCCCCATTTCGGAATTTCCCTCTCCAGTAGTTTTCTGAGGTTGGTGATCACCGTTGTATCTTCAATGCCCGGGAGCTTAATCTCCCGAATACGAATGCTCTCGAGGGTGAGCGTGCGGTCATCGCGATCTGTCATCATCTTGGCTGTATACCAGAAGACGCCGAAAACAAGTTCATCGCCTGCTTTCTCTGCTGCGGAAAAGGCGGCCCGGCCATCAAGATTGTCGCCCTTGAGTGACTCCGACTGCGGTTGATAAATGTTGATGATGGCCCCTTTCGGGGTCTTGATTTCCTTGGGCCATTGAGCCCATGCGGAAATCGATACACAAGAGAAGATCAATAAAATCGAAATGCGAAGCATGTGGAAAAATTTAGGTGATGGCAATTTGCCCGGTACCTATAATTCAAAAATTACAACCAGTAGTAGGAATAAAGCCAGTGTTAGGATGAGATACGATTGTATCAAGGCTACCGAGTACGGAAGGCCAGGGTAGTACCTACGAAGGTTTTCCCAGTTTTTGCGATGCTGCAGTGTGGCTTGTGCCAGTCCAAGCAGGCCGGAGAAAATCAGAAACAACCCAATAGACCTACCGTTGACGTGCTTAAGCACAGGATCCTGACCTTGGTCTATCCGCTCATAGTAGACTTTGTAAGCCGTGAATCCTAAACCGATAAAGGTAATAGCCGTGCGGAGCCAGGCCAACTGCAACCGCTCGAGGGCTAGCCGAACGCGCTCCATGCCCAACGCCTTCTTACCCTTTTTGAACTGCTTCTTTTCTCTTTCCTCGGCACTTTCGCCAGGATTTGTGACCGGAAGTGGTGATTCAGTGTTCATAGAAATCCGAAGGTAGGCCAAAATTGGGTTAAATTCCATGATTTTGGTCAGAGACTCACCTCCGGAAATCCTTCCTCCTCTCATTTTCGTAGTAAAGTCAACACCAGTTCCCTTTCCTATGCATACACGAAACCGATTTCTTCATTTAATGCTTTTCCTCGCAGCCTCGTCACTTTCCGTATGTGCACAAACTGATCGTTGTGAGGATTGCGAGCTAATGCTCGAGGGCATGCCAACCGAGCTCACATGGTCAACAAACCTTTCGGGTCCTGATGATCCGGGCGAGCCCTTGTCCATCAGTGGTACCATCTTCAAGTCGGATGGCAAGACGCCGGCAGCAGGCGTTATTCTTTATATCTATCACACGGATAAAGCCGGTAAATATTCGCCTTCAGATGGGCAAACCAGCGGTAAGCGACACGGCCACCTGCGGGGCTGGATGAAAACCGATGACCGCGGCAGGTATGCCTTCACAACGATACGGCCCGGTTCATATCCCAATAGCAAAAATCCACAACATATTCATCCCATCATCAAGGAATCCGGAAAACCCTATTACTGGATAGACGATTTTCTTTTTGATGATGATCCGCTCTTGCCAGCAAGTGAAAAACAAAAGCAATCGAGCCGAGGAGGTTTGGGTGTCATTCACCTCAAGAAGAATTCACAGGGTGTGTGGACCGGAACACGAAATATTGTTCTTGGAAAAAACATTCCAGGCTACCTATAAACCGCGTGCTATGAAGGCGTACCCCCTGCTTTTCCTACTCCTTTGCGCGATGATCCCTGGCGCATATGCGCATCCCGGAATTGGAATTCTTGAAGACAGCAAAGGCAATGTTTTCTATACTGACCTCAAACAAGTCTGGAGGATATCACCATCCGGTCAAAAGTCAATTGCCGTACCCAATGTCCACACACACGAGTTGTACATCGATGAACATGACAACCTGTACGGTGAACACCTATGGTATAACGGCGAACAAAAAGATACATGGGGTCACTTTGTCTGGAAACTGGCAGCTTCGGGGAAGTTTGAAAAAGTAATTCCTGACACCGAGGGGTTTTTGGAGAACTACAGTTTTGTACGCGATCACTTTGGAAGAATGTATTTCGCCCATCGAGCAGAACCATGCCAGAAGGTGTTACGCATCGATGGTACTGGAGCTTCCCAACGAGTGGGTCGCGATTGCTTTGAGAATATTCGGAAGATCCAAACCACGCCCGATGGCTCCATCCTTGTTGTCGATTTTCAGGATCTGAAGAAAATTGATCCTCAGGGAAGAACAACAACCGTAGCCAAACAGATCGCAAACAAAACATGGACCAAGGCCACCGTAGAAAACCAAAATGCCGTAATGGGAATTTGGGGTGACAAGGATGGCAATCTGTTTGCAGCTATTTCAAATGAGGGGATTGTCAAAAGGTTTGGTCGCGACGGAAAAGAGAACGTTGCGTTCAAAACTGCAATGCCCTGGGCCCCATCCGGCGGAATGGTCGATTCCCGCGGTCGCCTGTGGGTTTTGGAATACAATCTTGCCAATGATGTACGTGTGGAGCGATTGGACACAGACGGCCGGAAGACATCCTTTTAATCCTTTTTTCTAACAAGTTGTTCAAGTTGCTCACGCTCCAGACTGCAATTGGTCCACTCATCATCCAGTCGTGCACCATACTTTTTATAGAAATTAATTGCCGGCTCATTCCATTCCAACACCTGCCACATCATACCCGTGCAGTCTTCAGAAATCGCAAGTTCCATAGTCCGGTCAAAGAGCATCTTCCCAGCGCCGTGTCCACGCTCTTTCTCTGTAACAATGATGTCTTCAAGGTAAAGTCGCTTCCCCTTCCAGGTTGAGTACCGCCAATAGTACAGCGAGATTCCGATTATGGTGCTCTGAAACTCGGCGACAAAAAAACCAAAAATGGGACTTGGACCGAACCCATCCTGTTCCATTTGTTCAACCGTGTTGATCACTTCCAGTGGGGCACGCTCGTACAGGGCAAGTTCTTTGATCAACTCCAACGCCCGCGAAAGATCATCCTTCCGACCCTCCCTGATCGTGACACCAGCACCCATGTTACATTTTCTCCTTTACCATGGGAGGGATGACGCCCATGTTGTACCAGGTGAACGCATACTGGTCCGCGGCTGTGTCAAGACCCTTTGACAAATTGGATGAGCCGTGTCCCGATTTCGTATCGATGCGAATCAGAACCGGGTTGGTGCCTGCGTGATCTTGCTGGAGCGTTGCGGCAAATTTGAATGAGTGCGCCGGAACAACGCGATCATCATGGTCGGCCGTTGTGACCAGCGTAGCTGGATACGCTGTGCCCGGCTTCAAGGCATGAAGAGGAGAATATTTTAAGAGATACTCGAACATCTCCTTGGAATCCTCTGACGTACCATAATCGTAAGCCCACCCGCCCCCGACTGTAAACTTGTGATAGCGCAGCATGTCCATGACGCCAACTGCAGGCAAAGCAACTTTCATCAGCTCAGGGCGCTGCGTCATCACGGCGCCGACGAGCAAACCTCCATTGGAGCCACCAGAAACAGCCAGATAAGGTGACGATGTGTATTTCTCGGCAATCAGATATTCACCGGCAGCGATAAAGTCATCGAATACATTTTGCTTGTTCATCTGACGACCGCCATCATGCCATTTATCACCATACTCTCCTCCTCCGCGAATGCTTGGCTGCGCATAGACTCCGCCATTCTCCAGCCACACAATCCGTGAGGTACTGAACCCGGGCGTCATGCTGATGTTGAACCCTCCGTATGCATAAAGCATCGTTGGGTTTTTTCCATTCAATTCGATTCCCTTCTTGAACACAATAAACATGGGAACCTTTGTGCCATCCTTGCTGGTGTAGAATACCTGCTTGGTCTCGTACGCGTTGGGATCGAAATCTACTTTGGGCTGCGCATACAGTGTGGACTTTCCACTGGGTATGTCAAACTTGTAAATCGAAGTGGGTGTCGTAAAAGAAGTGAACGAGTAATACACTTCCGTTTCGCTAATGCGGCCGCCAAAGCCACCCGCGGACCCAATGCCCGGAAGCTCAATGTCACGCTCTGCCTTACCCTTGTAATCGAACTGACGGATAAATGTGCTGGCATCCTTCAAGTAATCGACAAACATCCTTCCGTTCGCTGTGGAAACACCTTGCATGGCATACTCCGATTCTGGAACAATTTCTTTCCAGTTCTCTGGACCGGGTTTTGCAGGATCTACGGCAACAATTCTGTTGTTCGGAGCATTCAGGTTGGTTTGAATGAGCAGCAAATTGCCATCGTTCTCGATGACACCGTGATTGTTTTCAAAATTATTGATGATCTGAACAATGCCTGATTTCGGGTTGGAAAGATCCTGAACGTAGAGTTCATTACCGCTGCCCGTATTCGAGGCAGAAATGATAAGAAAACGTTCGTCCTCTGTTAATCCCGATCCAACAAATCGCCTTGGCGTCTTGTCACCACCAAAAATCAATTGATCGGCACTTTGTGGGGACCCCAATTTGTGAAAATAGAGCCGGTGATTCTGGTTGGCTGAGGAAAGGGCAGATCCTTTGGGTGTCTCATAACTGCTGTAGTAGAATCCCTCATTCCCCCGCCAGGCCAGGCCAGATGCTTTGAGCCACCGCAGCGTGTCACCTACAAGGGATTTGTCTGCTGTGCGAATAACCACGGCCTTGCGCCAGTCCGAGCCACTTTCCGAAACCTGATATGCCAGCAGGGATCCGTCCTTGGAATACGACATGCCCGCTAAGCCTTTGGTTCCGTCCGTCGAAAAAGAATTTGGGTCAATGAATACTTCTTCAGCCCCATCAAGTCCTTTCTTTCGGTATTGCACACTATGATTCTGGAGCCCTGTATTCTTTGAGTAGTAGTAATAGTCACCCTCCCGATGAGGTGCCGAGAGTCGCTCATAATTCTGCACTTCATCCAGCCGCTTACGGATGGCCTCACGAAACGGAATGCTTTTCAAGTAGCCAAACGTGACATCGTTCTGGGCTGAAACCCATGCCGCTGTTTGTTTGGTCGTGTCATTCTCGAGCCATCGGTAGGGGTCCTCTACGCGCGTCCCAAAGTACGTATCCACGGTATCAACTTTTGCTGTTTGCGGATAGGGACCAACCGCCGCTTGCTCGGGTTTGGAGTTACAATTCCATAACAGGAAGGCAATAGCGAGAATCTGCTTGGTTTGTTTCATGTGCGCTTGTTTTGAGGCCCATGAAAGTACAAGACACTACTTCAATTACCAAAGGAAGTCAGCGTCCTTTGACTGAAGGTGAAACCCGACTATCCAGCCGGGGTAAGCTGAGCACGACGAAAGGTTTAGGCCGCCTTGCGGACCCGATCTACACCGAGTTGCTTATGATTAGCAATTTCGATGACGTTCAATTTGTTCAGCAGTTTGATCACCTGATACGTGGGGTCAATCTCATGCCACCGAATGCCGCCAAAGTTGGCGCGTGAACCGAATTTGTGGTGGTTGTTGTGATAGCTTTCGCCCATCATCAGGAAATCCACAGGAAGAAAATTCCTGGAGGTATCACCTACTTCAAAATTCCGGTACCCGTACTTGTGCGCAAACCAATTGATGACAGCGCCGTGAATCGGGCTCATCAGGAAATGGACCGGCAGGAGTAACCACATCCACCACGCGGTTGCAAATTGAAAATAAAAGAGGACATACAAAGAACCCCAGAACAACCGTGAGGGCCATGAACGCGCAAACTTGTCGAATGCAATCCAGTTTGGAACACCCTCTGTAAAGCGTTTCTCAGGTACGAACTTGCCATTGGCAATTTCAGAGTAGATCGTCTTTGTTTTCCACATCATATTCCAGATGGTTTCGTCGTACTTCGGAGAGTGCGGATCATTTTCGGTATCGGCAAACGCATGGTGCATGCGGTGCATGACGCCGTAACCAAAAGGACTCAGGTAATTGGATCCCTGGAAAATCCAGGTAAGCACATAGAACACCTTTTCGGTGAACGGGCTCATGGTGAAAGCCTTGTGGGAAGCGTAGCGATGGAGAAAAAATGTCTGGAAGAACAAGGACAAGTACCAATGCGCTACAAAAAAGCCAAGAATGATCAACATCTCAGGTCAGGTTTAGATAATTAGGTTTTGACACAATCCTACGTGGACTGCCCGTGTAAGACAAGTGACCCGGTCGTTTGTGACAATCCTGAAGAGAAATATTAGTTTTTCTTTGAAACGGACGCAGATATGTCCCTTTTGAGCTCCCTAACGAACTCCTGAGAATTACCCTTTTCGAGGGAATTGCGGAAACTGACCATCATTTGGTTCATATCCGGAAGCTCAAAATTCATTTTGGAGGTCTTATCGCCAAGTTTTTTCCGGGCACGGCATACGACTTGCCGGCAATAGTCCTTTTTCTTGTTCAAAAGCACCTGCAGGGCCTCATAATCAAAGTCAAATACCTCCTTCAAGAGGTAAACAGCCCTTTCCAAGGGCTCCAATTTGGCATGAATCACGCGAAATGCCTTGTCCAGGTCTGCATCGAGATCGAGATGGGCAAAGTTATTTTCTTTGAACCGGTTGATTCTCTCGGTCATATTAATCGCATCCAGATACTCTTCCTTCTTCCTTCTGAGCGAATTAAGGTGATTCACACAATTATTCTTCACGGCCGTAATCAAGTAGGCCTTGGTGTTCTGGATCTTATCCGACTCTACACTCAGCCACTTCAAAAAAGTCTCCTGAACAATGTCCTCAGCATCCGCCTGGCTGCGCACCAGATTATAGGCGATACGCTGAAGCGTTGGCTGGTAAAGGGCTATGACTTTTGCCGGGTTCATGATTGACGTAAAGGTACGGCTTAAATATGGTTTTTCCTTGCAAACCAATCGATGCTGAGGCTTACAGTCGTTTGGCTGTCAGGGGAATACAACAAAACATTTGTTGGCAAACCACTACCTTTGTCATTTCATAGTAGACGCCAAAATCATGGATGCCAGTGTGACGCCGGAGGTACGGAGAAAGCCCATCATCAAACAGGAAATTGCCTTCCTCATTATTCATTTGTTGCCGCTCGGCGCTCTGTGGACCGGGGCCACTGCGTTTGATTGGATGATGTGTTTGTTCTTTTATGTGTTCCGCATGTTCTGGATCACGGGAGGATATCACCGCTACTTTGCGCACAAGTCGTACAAGACTTCACGGTGGTTTCAATTTTTGATCGCGTTCATGGCGCAGACCTCGGCACAGAAAGGCGCACTCTGGTGGGCCGCACATCATCGTCATCACCATCGCTACAGCGACACGCCAAAAGATCCACACTCCATGAAAGTGTATGGCTTCTGGTATTCACACATCGGCTGGATCATCGGACCGGATTTCAAAGAGACTGATTTCAAAACCATTGGCGACTATGCCAAGTATCCCGAGTTGGTGTGGCTGAATAAACACTATCTCGTTTCCCCTACGCTGTTGGCTTTGACCATCATGGCTCTGGGTGGCTGGGTCAATGGCGGAAGTGTTTTTGCCATGTTTACTACCGCTGGGTTTTCCAGCCTGTTCATAGGCTTCTTTTTGAGCACCGTAATCCTTTACCACGGTACATTTTCCATCAATTCGATCATGCATAAGTTCGGAAAGCCACGCTACGAGACCAATGACGAGTCGAAGAACAGCGTATGGCTGGCCTTACTTACGCTGGGCGAAGGATGGCACAATAATCATCACTACTATGAGGTGGCCTCACGCCAGGGGTTTTTCTGGTGGGAGATTGATATTACGTATTACATCCTTCGTGCCTTTGCGGCCGTTGGATTAGTGTGGGATTTGAAGGAAGTCCCGAAACACATTCAGTATTCCCATAACAAGCGCGAGGCGCAGGAGCTGAAGAAGCAATACGAGCAAGATCGTCCACCGGTACCACGAACAAGTGGAGAAAAAATCGAAGAAGATGTCAGTGTCGAATGAGCAGAATTTTCTTGAAAGCTCAATAAAGCTTTTCCGCTACTACAAAGGCCTTGGCGAAAAAGCGATTGCACAGCTCAACGATGAACAAGTGCTGCGCAAACCCAATGACGCCAGCAACAGCATTGCACTGATCGTTCACCATCTCAGCGGCAATATGCTGTCGCGATTCACTGATTTTCTTACTGCTGATGGTGAGAAGCCGTGGCGTGACCGAGAGAAAGAATTTGATGAATCGTATGCGAACAAGGCAGCGATGATGAAGGCCTGGAATGAAGGCTGGGACTGTGTGTTCCACGCCCTTGAGCCTCTGCAGCCTTCCGATATTTCCAGAATTATTTACATACGAAACGAAGGGCAAACCGTGTTGGAGGCCATTCAACGACAATTGGCGCACTACGCCTCTCACGTTGGCCAGATCATCTACCAGGCGAAGATTATGAAAGGCGACGAATTCAACTCGCTTTCTATCCCAAAGGGTGCTTCATCAACGTTTAATCAGGAAAAATTCAGTCAGGAAAAATCTCGAAAGCACTTTACGGAGGGTTTGAAATAGCATTTGCTGACATCTCATCGACCCGATAGGTATCTGTATGTCCTGGTGTATTCACCGACACCCCCTTTCCAAATCTCTTTAATCACGCGACCCTTTTCGTCGTAATACACGGCATAACGTTCTAATCCATTCAAACTGTAGGTTTTTGCATTCTTTTGTGCATTCCATTTTCTTAGATGCATCCTTCTCGGCCCCTCCAATGCCCCGCGTGGGTCAAAATAAGCCTCAATGGTCAGCGTGTCGCCAGAGTAGGTTGTTCTTAATCGTCCTGTGATTTCACCATAGCGTGTCATGTAAATCTTCTCCAAGGGCCGACCGTGATGGTACTTTGTTACCGTTTTATCGTGATCTCCGGAGTCGTACGCAACGCGCACCATTCCGGTTGAATCGAAATCGTATCTAAAGTGATGAACGCTCCCAAACTCATTCTTAGTGTATACCAGTCTACCATGGTCATATCTCGCTGAGTCTACTTGACTGAGTTCATTACCGTGAAATTCAAATCGACTAACAAAGAGAGAATCGTTCATGTAATACTCAATTCTTGAAAGATGTCGAACGTTAAGAGAAAGGATTTCCTTAATCTCTTGTATCTCCAAAAGCTCGGTTGGATTTGTCAAAACCTTGAGCTTGTCAAGGTACTTTTTTGATTTGTCTTCAAGATTCCGGTATGGAGAGATATAGGTGTATTGATACTTTATTCCCCTTGCAGAGTCCTCTGTCTGCGTATCTACCCTCCTCTTGGGCCAAACAAGGGATAGAGACCAGAGTAAGGAGAAGACTGAGCTGAAGTCTTTTACACACGCTATACATGCACGGTGAAACACAAAGGTAAGCCAGGGACTAAATCTCTATGCTTGGCTCAATGCCGTATGTTTAGGTTTAAAGGAAAACTTTGATAAACGCACAAAGAAAAGTACCCGGGACGGGAGTTGAACCCGTACAGCCATTACTGGCCACAGGATTTTAAGTCCTGCGTGTCTACCAATTCCACCACCCGGGCAGCGTTTGCTATTCATTGGTTGTGGCCTGTTGCTTGTGCAAAGGGCCCCAAAACAAAAAAAGTGTGAGCTAATGCCACACTTTCTTGCGATTAACCATCAACGATCAACCAATTTCTGAGCGGGAAACGAGACTCGAACTCGCGACCCCGACCTTGGCAAGGTCGTGCTCTACCAACTGAGCTACTCCCGCTAAAAGAGCCCTCTTCCTACAAAAGGGACTGCAAAGTTAAAACCGATTGGTAAATCTGCAAATTCCTTTGAAAATGAGGCATTCCTGATCGAATCGAGCAGGCCTTTATGATCAATATCATCTTCAAACACACAAAATGGGGGTATCTTGATCCTATGAAAAACATCCTCGTACCCAGCGATTTTTCAACAGAATCCAGAGAAGCCTTCCGGTTTGCCCTTGCCCTAGCCGAAAAAACCAGCGGCACTGTCCACGTGCTCAAGGCGGTGGATCTACCCGTGATGTATGAAAGTGCTCTCGGCGCTGCCCCCTACTATTTTGACCCCACACTCATCAAAGAACTGAAAGACGATGCCCGTCTTCAGTTCGAAAAATTAAAGGATGAGCACAAGACCAACGTTCCCGTCGATTTTGCCGTTCAGGAGGGCGCTGTCACACCCACCATCCGGAACTTCATCAAGGAGCACGCCATTGACCTTGTCGTGATGGGCACACGGGGTGCTTCAGGAATGGAGGAGTACCTGATCGGTTCCAACACGGAAAAGGTTGTACGCTTTTCGTCCGTGCCCGTCTTCGCGATCCGCAAGGCCCCTGCGCTGAACAGCATCCGGAACATCGTATTCCCTACAACCCTTGATCCCATGCCCGCAACCTTATTGTCACACGTGAAAGGTCTTCAGGAGTTTTTCCAGGCGAGAATCCATTTGCTGATGATCAACACTCCGTACAATCTGCAGCGCAGGGGCGACGAAGAAGCACGCATGAACGCATTTGCCAAACAGCATGATATCAAGAACTATACGGTCAATATTCGCAACGAATTTCGCGAACCGCATGGTATCCTGAACTTTGCAAAAGAAATTGGCGCCGATCTGGTTGCCATGGGCACACACGGGCGGCGTGGACTCGCGCACCTGTTCGCCGGAAGCATCACGGAAGAAGTGGTCAATCATGTGGACTGTCCGATTTGGACTTTTTCTACACACCGCTAGAATAACGAAGAGCGTCAAGTCATATCTTTGAGAAACCCTACGGCTATGAAAAGAATTCTTTTCGCTTCAATCGTTCTACTCGCGATTACAACCCTGCGCACTTCTGCCCAGACCGTTTACGCTTCAGATAAGGGGGATAAATACCACACGGCCGACTGCAATCTATCTGGCGACGCCAGAGATATGCGCCTTGCCACGGCGAAGAAAGCGGGTAAGGGTCCCTGTGCGATGTGCAAACCCGATAGCCATTTCAAGGATAAGACGGTACGTTGTTCCGGAAAGACCACCGATGGTACGCGTTGTAAGCGAATGACCGCCAGTAAGGGTGGTAAATGCTACCAGCACAAGAGCGTCTAACCCCAGAACTTTATCTGTTTTCAGTAGTTCTTACATGGCAGGGCAACCATAAGTCCTGCTCCGTGACCGTCCGCCATTGATTCCGTATTTTTGCCGTGAAATGGGCGAAATTTGCACCCTGAATGACCTTTTTGTATGTCCTCTTACGCCCCCATACTCCGGATTCTATTTGCAGCTGCCTTGCTGGTTTCCGCATGTGACTCGAAAAAGGCAGGGCCTCCCGCCGGTCAGGGCCAGCGACGGGGTGGAGGAACCGTGACCGTTGAGGCTTTTGTCGCTCAGTCCAGCAGCATCAGTGAGGATATCGAGGTTCCAGGCTCCCTTTTCCCTCTGGAAGAAACCCGCATGCGTTCGGAAATTAGCGGCCGCATTACCCAACTAAATATTCCAGAAGGAACCATCGTACCGAAAGGGTTCCTTTTGGTAAAACTATTTGATGAGGATCAGCAGGCCCAACTAAGAAAACTGAAGGTTCAACTGCAAATCGCCATCAAAACGGTTCAGCGTCAGAAAGAATTGCTGGCCATCAATGGTATCAGTCAGCAAGACTATGACTTGAGTGCCCTCAACGTTGATAATCTCAAGGCGGATATTCAAACCACGCAGATTGCTATTTCAAAAACAGAAATTCGGGCGCCCTACGAAGGGGAAATTGGGTTGCGAAACATTAGCGTAGGCTCATATCTCTCGCCTGCTGATATTATTACGACGCTTCGCGATGTGCGGCAATTAAAGCTCGAGTTTTCTGTTCCTGAAAAGTATGCTAAAAACATTGCCAAGGGATCGCTGGTTCGCTTTCGGGTCGATGGGGGCCAAGTGGATCACACCGCGAAGGTAATTGCGACAGAGGGCAACGTGGAAGCAACCACTCGAACACTGAAGGTACGGGCGCTGGTTACACAAAAGCATCCTGAACTTGTGCCAGGTATTTTTGCCCGCGTCCATTTGCAGTTAGGCATGGACAGCAACGCCATCCTCATCCCGACACAAGCCATCATCCCGTTGGCGCGCGATAAACGTGTCATTCTATTTCACAAGGACTCGGCGACGTTCCAGGTGGTTGAGACCGGTGTTCGCGACTCATCGTACGTACAGATTCTGCGAGGCATTAAAGCCGGCGACACGGTAATCACCACCGGTCTGATGACCATTCGCCAGGGATCCAAGGTGAAGATTTCTTCAGTGACTCAAAGAAAGTAAGCGGTCATGAACATTTCCGAGCTATCCATCCGGCGGCCAGTTCTCACGTTTGTGATGAACATCATGCTGGTGCTCTTTGGGGCCCTTGGATTCTCCTATCTCGGCGTCAGGGGTTACCCAGCCATTGATCCTCCCAACATCAGTGTGAGCACCTCCTATTCCGGTGCTAACGCCGACATCATCGAATCACAGATTACCGAACCGCTGGAAAAGGCCCTCAACGGTATACCGGGTATTCGCAACATTACTTCCAACTCATCCGTCGGCCGTAGCAACATCAACCTTGAATTTAACCTGAATGTTGACCTCGAGGCAGCCGCCAATGATGTTCGTGACAAAGTTTCTTCCGCTGCCCGGTCTCTCCCGCAGGATCTGACCTCTCCACCTGTGGTTCAAAAGGCGGATGCGAACGCCGACGATATCATCAACATGACGGTGCAGAGCAACACACGCAACGCACTTCAGTTGACAGAATACGCCAGCAACGTGCTGGTCGAACGCCTCCAAACCATCGATGGGGTCAGTAGTGTTAGTATCCGGGGCGAAAAGCGCTATGCGATGCGCATCTGGCTTGACCCAGGAAAACTGAGTGCTTATAACCTGACGGCTCTTGATATTCAGCAGGCACTCAACCGGGAAAATGTAGAATTGCCTTCCGGCAAGATCACCGGCAACGCTACGGAATTGACCGTGCGAACTTTCGGGAAACTCTACTCGGAGGATGACTTCGGCAATGTTGTCATCAAGTCGTCCGATCAAGGTAACATCCGCCTTCGTGATGTGGGACAAGCCGTGCTGGGGCCGGAAAATGAAGAGACAAGTTTACGGGAAAGCCGTACACCCATGATTTCCGTGAGCCTGGTGCCATTGCCAGGAGCAAACTATGTGGCCATCGCCAACGAGTTCTATAAGCGCCTGGATGAGATCCGAAGAGAAATGCCCGCAGATATCACACTCGACGTTTCTTCCGATCAAACCATCTTTATCAAGCGTGCAATCGCCGAAGTCGAGGAGACACTGGTAATCTCCTTTCTGCTGGTGGTCCTGATCATCTTCCTGTTTTTCCGTGATTTTGTAATTGCTATACGGCCGCTCATTGATATCCCGGTTTCCCTTACGGCCACCTTCTTCATCATGTACCTGCTCGGGTTCTCGATCAATGTACTGACCATGTTGGGCATTGTGCTGGCCACCGGACTCGTGGTCGACGACGGCATTGTCGTTACTGAGAATATTTACAAGAGGCTCGAAGCCGGAATGAACAAATACAAGGCCGCCATCGAGGGTTCACGCGAGATCTTCTTTGCTGTTATCTCGACATCCATTACACTGGCCGTAGTTTTTCTTCCTGTTGTATTCCTGCCCGGGTTTGTTGGACGGCTCTTCCGCGAGTTTGGTGTCGTTGTTGCCGGCGCCGTGTTGATTTCAGCGTTTGTTTCGCTGACACTTACCCCCGTGCTCAGCGTGTTGCTTACCCGGAGCAATCATTCGCACTCATGGTTCTATCGGGTTACCGAACCATTCTTCCTGGGGATGGAGAACGGCTACCGCAAGAGCCTTGCAGCATTCATGAAAGTACGTTGGATGGCGCTGGTCATTATTGTCTCATGCCTTGCAGCGATTTACTTTATCAGTTCCAACATCCAGGAAGAACTCGCTCCCATGGAAGACCGGGACCAGTTTCGTATTACGCTCACAGGGCAGGAAGGCACAACCTTTGACTACATGGAAAACTACGTAGACCGGGTGACGAAGTTTGTCATGGATTCTGTGCCGGAATACTACACGGTCATTTCCTTCTCGGGTGGCGGTGGTGGATTTGGTTCCACCAACTCGGGTAACGTTCGCGTCGTGCTGGTGCCGCGCGACCAGCGGGAACGGTCGCAGCAAGAGATCGTTGACGATGTCAGCAAACACCTTCCCATGTTTTCAGAAGGAAGAGCATTCATCACACAAGAACAAACCATTGCTGTCAGCCGACGTGGTGGACAACCGGTCCAGTTCGTTCTTCAAAACAACGACTTTGAGAAGTTAAAGTCCGTTATTCCAAAGTTTCTTGCCGCTGCGCAGGATCATCCCACATTGCAGAATGCCGATGTTGATCTTAAATTTAACAAGCCAGAAATTCTTGTAAAGATCAATCGGCTAAAAGCAACGCAGCTAGGGATCAGCGTTCAAGATATTTCGCAGACGCTGCAGCTAGCGTACAGCAATTTGCGCTTTGGCTATTTTATCAAAGAAGGCAAACAATATCAGGTTATTGGCCAGGTGACCCGCATGGACCGTGATGACCCCGAAGATCTGAAGCGGCTTTACGTGCGTACGGCCTCTGGTGAATTGATCTCCATTGACAATGTGGTGACGTTGGAGGAATCTACAACGCCTCCATCACTCTTTCATTTCAATAGATTCAAGTCCGCGGTGATCTCCTCAGGCCTTGCACCCGGCAAAACAATCGGAGACGGTATTGAAGCCATGCGGGAAATTGCTGACCAAACGCTGGACGACACCTTCCAAACATCACTCTCCGGATCATCGCGTGACTTTGCAGAGAGTTCGGGTAATGCCTCTTTTGCATTTATCCTCGCACTTGTTTTGATCTACCTTATTCTAGCAGCGCAATTTGAGAGTTTTGTCGATCCGTTGATCATTATGTTTACTGTCCCCCTGGCTATCTGCGGGGCCTTCATTTCACTTTATGTTTTCGATCAGACCGTTAACATCTTTTCCCAGATTGGGATGATCATGCTTATTGGACTGGTGACCAAGAACGGAATTTTGATCGTTGAATTTGCCAACCAAAAACGCAGGGAAGGACTTTCTAAACTCGATAGTGTGCTTACTGCTTCCCGCTTGCGCCTCCGCCCCATCCTCATGACCAGCCTTGCCATGGCGCTCGGCTCCCTTCCACTGGCGCTATCCTTAGGCGGCGCATCAACCAGCAGGATTCCCCTGGGCGTCGTGATCGTTGGTGGTGTATTGTTCTCTCTTGTTCTGACCCTGTACGTAATCCCCGCCATGTACTTGTACCTGTCGAAGAAGAAAAAGAACATCGATTATGGCTTGACAGACATTAATCCCCCGGTGAAGGAGCCTGTATATGAAGCGTAAGTTCCTTGTTGCATGGTTGGTGTGCCTTTTCGCAATGGCAGCGTGGGGTCAATCGGTGACCGTTGAACAAGTGGTTCAGATCGCCTTGCAAAAAAACTACGATATCCGGCTCTTCCAGAATTCTGCGGCGCTGGCAAGCAATGACAACCGATATGCCTTTGGTGTGTTCCTTCCCAACATCAATGGAACCGGCGCCTATGTGAAAAACAATAACGACTCCCGTAACATAACCTTTGGCGACGTAGAGACTATCCGTACCGGTGCACAGTCAACGCAAACCAACGCCTCTCTTCAACTGGTTTGGACAATATTTGATGGCACGCAAATGTTCGCCACGCGCAAACGCTTTGCCGAACAGGAAGCTCTCGGGCAACTCAACGCGCGAAATCAAATGATCAATTCCGCGGCGAGCGTCATCGCCACCTACTATGGCATTGTGCGTCAAAAGCAGCAGCTAAAGGCCATTCAGGAACAAACTTCGGTAAGTGAGGAGCGTGTAAAACTCGCGGAACGCAAGCTTCAGGTAGGTACCGGGGGCAAGCCGGAACTACTTCAGGCCAAGGTGGACCTGAACGCATTCAAGACGGCTGCTCTGGCCCAGGAGACCTTAATTCAACAACTCAAGGACCAGTTAAATTCATTGCTTGGCATGGGGCTCCCCGACGAATTTGAGGTTACGGACACTATTCCTATCGTACAAACAATCACACTGGAACAAATCACGCAAAACATCGAGCTTTCAAACACAACGTTGACCGCACAGCGCAAGAGCATCGCTGTTGCTCAGCAAACGCTACGCGAGAACCGTACGGGTCGGTCTCCCATTATCAATGTAACCTCTTCCTACAACTTCAACCAAGTCGAAAACGAACTGGTCACCAGTCCCATAGCCCAGAAGTTTATCCGCAACCGCGGCTATAACTATGGATTGTCTGTCTCTGTTCCTATCATGAACGGCATGAATGTTAACCGCCTCATCGGCCAGTCCAAGATTAATCTCGACAGGCAGAAACTGATTTATGAACAGCAGCTGACGATTGTTACAGCGGGGATACGCATTGCATACACCAGCTACGCTAATGCCCTAAAAGTATTGATCATTGAAGAGGAGAACATTCTCCTGGCCAAGGAGAACGTCAATATCGCTCTGGAGGGCTTCCGTCGTGGGATCACCACCTTCATTGAATTGCGAACCGCCCAGCAAAGTCTTGCGGATGCCTACAATCGGCTCATCGCAGCCCGCTTTAATGCGAAGGTTTCTGAAACAGAACTTCTCCGCCTTCAGGGATCATTGATCAATTGATCTTAGTATCTTCGGCAGATGGAAAGTCGTTTGCTTCATTCCGAAGGTCCCCGCTTTTCCCGAATCATTGCCGGTGCCTGGCGATGGCATACCGTATCTGAAGAGCAAGTGGAAAAACTCATCCGCGCCGCGCTGAGCCAGGGGATTACCACCTTCGACCATGCCGATATTTACGGTGATCATGGCAACGAGGAAATTTTTGGCAACATCATTCGGAAAAACCCATCCCTGCGCAGTCAGATGCAAATGGTGACAAAGTGCGGCATCAAATTCCCATCGTCAAAACGGATCGATACCCGGGTAAAACATTACGACACTACCGCTGAGCATATTCGGTGGTCAGCAGAAAACTCCTTACGCATGTTGGGTGTTGATTCATTGGATCTCCTGCTCATTCACCGGCCGGATCCGTTGATGAACCCGGATGAAATCGCTGAGGCATTTACACGTTTGCGCAATGAAGGTAAAGTGATTCATGTAGGCGTTTCCAACTTCACACCGGCACAATTCCGGATGCTGCAGTCCTATCTCTCCTTTCCACTCGTTACGAACCAAATTGAGATCTCCCTCTCGCGTACGGAGTCGCTCTTTAATGGTGACCTTGATACGCTCATGGAGTTCAGGGCTTGCCCCATGGCATGGTCTCCGTTAGGTGGAGGCAAGCCATTATCCATTGACGAAAGAGAAATGTTTCAGCTTGCCGCCCGATACAATTGCACATATAGTCAGTTGGCTCTGGCTTGGCTCATGAAGCACCCATCGGGAATTTTCCCCATCATCGGAACAACAAAATCGGAACGCATGGAGGAAGCTGCGCGCGCAATGAGCGTCGATCTTGACCGGCAGGACTGGTTTGCGATACTACAATGGGTGATGGGGAGAGAAGTGCCCTAGGCTTGCTAGTCGTTCTCGATCATGTCAGAAAGCTTGTATTTCTGTATCATGTAGAAAAGGATATTAAACTTCAGCGCATCCTCTTCATTTTTTGGCTTTTGCGCCTCCTTACTGTTCTCCGGCC
This sequence comes from uncultured Ohtaekwangia sp., assembly GCA_964392375.1. GTDB lineage: Bacteria > Bacteroidota > Bacteroidia > Cytophagales > Cyclobacteriaceae > ELB16-189. The sequence continues at coordinate 49,187 of CAYMPU010000046.1, forward strand.
GAACGTTGCGGCTCGTAGCCTTTGGAACAATGACAACGGAATCTCTTACTCCCGGATATTGAGCCGGCTGATCATAAATCAAAATCTTATCTTCGTTGAAATTTACATCGCGGTGCAAAGGGTCGGGGCCCTCAATCATTGGCGTCTCTTCCTGCGCCTGTACGGCGAAGGAGATGAGCACAAAGGCAGGCAGCATGAGAAGAAAGCGTGAAAACTTCATAATCTGGTTCTTAAGTTCAGCCTACAAATCACTGCTACAGGGGATTCGAATATACAAAATTAGTGAATAGATGATTACTTGGGATGACTTTATGAAGGTGGATGTTCGGGCAGGTACCATTTTGCGTGCCGAGCCCTTCCCAGAGGCCAAAAAACCAGCTTTTAAACTGTGGATTGATCTTGGCCCAGAACTGGGTACACGACGGAGCAGTGCCCAAATTACCCGCTATTACGGGATAAACGACTTGCCCGGCATGCAAGTTGCCTGCGTGATCAACTTTCCCCCCAAGCAAATCGCCACTTTTGTTTCAGAAGTTCTCGTAACCGGGTTTCCCGACGAAAATGGGGATGTCGTTCTAACCACCATTGACAAAAGGGTTCCTAACGGAGTACGGCTCTTCTAATTCCATGAAATTCTCTGATATCCCAGCCATTACGTCAGGACGCTTGATTCAACTGGCCGAGGACCGGCTTGTTGACGCTCTGGTGACTGACAGTCGCAAACCGGTCATTAGCGAAGCTTCTGTATTCTTTGCCATGAAGGGCGAGCGGCACGACGGTCACCGATATCTCAACGATCTATATGCGTTGGGGCTACGGCAGTTTATTGTGGAGGCGGAGGTTGCAGCAGCTTCCTTTCCCGACGCCAACATTCTTTTAGTTAACTCCGGATTGGTCGCCCTGCAACAGCTTGCTGCTTATCATCGAGGGCTGTTCCGCATTCCTGTGGTTGCCATCACGGGAAGCAACGGCAAGACAACCATTAAGGAATGGCTTTTCCAGGTTCTTTCACCCGACAGTCGGGTAGTCAGAAACCCTGGCAGCTACAACTCACAAATCGGTGTACCCCTTTCCGTATGGGGAATGCTCGCAGCCCATGAACTGGCCATATTTGAGGCGGGTATTTCCACTTCAGGAGAGATGGAAAAATTGCATGCCATCATTCGCCCAACACTGGGCATTTTCACCAATCTTGGCACTGCACACAATGAGGGCTTTTCTTCCATGGAAGAAAAGGCCAGAGAAAAGGCAAAGCTGTTCCTTGGATGCGATGTCGTCATCCATTGTAAGGATCATTCCATCGTCGATCAGGCTCTTCGACAAGCTGGCATAAAGACACTATCCTGGGGATTTGACGCCCGCGCCGACATCCATGTTGAACAACTTGAAGAGAGGCGTGTTCGCATCACGTATCAGCAGAAAATATTTGAACTACTGCTTCCATTCCACGAGGCTGCTCTCCGGGAAAACACACTTCATGTTGTTGCGTTCATGTTGCTGCGGGGGTATTCGCCTGTTACTATTCAGGAGCGGGTTAGTCCCTTGCATACGGTACCCATGAGGCTTGAGCTCAAGCAAGGCGTTCATCGAAGCATCATCATTGATGATTCGTATAACAACGACCTCGCGGGCCTTAAAATCAGTCTCGACTTTCTGCGCAACCAACAGAAAGGGAGAAAGATCATTATCCTGTCCGATGTCCTGCAGACGGGACTGTTACCGGAAGAACTTGTCGTCAAAATCAAGAATCTGATTGCTGCCGATGGTGTCACGGAAATTATTGGGATCGGCCCGATCCTATTTGAGTACCGGCAGCAATTCCCCGGGGGAACGTTCTACGCTTCGACCGATGATTTCCTTTCGGCACTCGATCCACAAAAATTTGCCGACAGTGTTGTTCTGATCAAGGGTGCGCGACCATTCCAGTTTGAGCGCATCGCACAGCGACTACAGCGAAAGGTGCACGGCACGGTAATGGAGATCGATCTTACCGCCATGGTTCATAATCTCAACTACTTCAAATCGCGGCTAAGACCAGGGACCAAAATTATGGGTATGGTAAAAGCCTTCGCCTATGGCAGTGGCAGCGAGGAGGTGGCGAATCTCCTCCAGTATCATCGCGCCGACTACCTGGGGGTTGCCTTTGCCGATGAAGGGGTCGAACTGAGAAAAAACAATATCACCCTGCCCATCATGGTGATGAATCCAACGGAAGAAAGTTTTGGTGTGATGCTGGAGTATCAGCTCGAGCCGGAAATCTATAGTCAACGTGTTTTCCGTGCATTGACCGATTTCCTGCGGGGCCAGTCTTGCGTCATCCACCTCAAGATCGACACTGGGATGCGCCGGCTTGGTTTCGAGGAAGAAGACATGAAGGAAGTAGAGGCCCTGTTCCGCGCAAATACGAATGTGCAGGTCGCGAGCATCTTCACCCATCTTTCAGGAGCCGATGAAAGCCTACACGACGCGTTTTCAAGAGAGCAGGCGGATCGATTTACGGCTATCGCCGATCGCATTGACAGCTTTCTTGGCTATAGGCCACTCCGCCATGTGCTCAACTCACCAGGTATTTTACGTCTACCGCAATTCCAATTTGACATGGTCAGGCTGGGAATCGGATTGTATGGTATTGATCCTACCGAAGAGGGAAAGGCAAGTCTTAAACCTGTCGTTACCCTGAAAACAATCATCTCACAAATCAAACACATCAAGGCAGGTGACACCGTGGGGTATGGTCGAAGAGGAAAAGTGGAGAAGGACACCACAACCGCTACCCTCGCGATTGGCTATGCCGACGGATTCAGTCGCCGATTCAGCAATGGTAATGGCAATGTATTGATCAACGGGCACCTTGCTCCCGTCAAGGGAAATGTGTGCATGGACATGACCATGGTAGACATTACAGGAATTTCGGCGAAGGAAGGTGATGAAGCCCTTATCTTTGGGCCGGGTTTGCCCATTCAACAAGTGGCACAATGGATCGAAACTATCCCTTACGAAATTCTTACCAGCACCAGTGACCGGGTGAAGCGGGTATTTTTTGCAGAATCCATTTGAGTATGACCATCGAAATCAAATCCACCATTACCTGCCCTGTATGCGGATACAGTAAAGAAGAAGAAATGCCTTTGGATGCGTGCGTTGTGATATACACGTGCGACCAGTGTATGACCACGCTGAGACCAAAATCTGGGGACTGTTGTGTGTTCTGTACGTATGGGTCAGTGAAATGCCCACCGATTCAACAGGAGAAAGGCTGCTGCACCCAGGGTGCCTAGTTGTACTTCACGTAGTGCTCCCACTTCTCAATTACTTCACGAAAATCATCGGGGAGTTCTGAATCAAACTGCACAAATTTTCCGCTGGTCGGGTGAACAAATCCAAGGGTTTTTGCATGAAGGGCTTGTCGTGGCAAAATCTTAAAGCAGTTGTCAACAAACTGCCGATACTTGGAAAACGTAGTGCCTTTGTGAATTTGATTGCCGCCATACGTGGCGTCATTGAAGAGCGGGTGGCCCAGGTGCTTCATGTGAGCACGAATCTGGTGCGTGCGACCTGTTTCCAGTTTACATTCTACGAGCGAAACGTAGCGGAATTTCTTCAAAACCTTGTAATGCGTGATCGCTGTCCTCCCAAAGTCGGCTTCGGGAAAGGCCGCCGTAATCCTCCGGTCTTTCAAGCTACGGCCAACATTGACGTTTATCGTTCCCCCATCAGTTACCGGTTCACCCCACACCAATGCCCAGTAGGTGCGCTCGATGGAATGATCAAAAAACTGCTTTGCCAATTTTGGCAATGCTTGTTCCGTTTTGGCAATCACCAACAACCCGGACGTGTCCTTATCAATACGATGGACAAGTCCAGGTCTTCCCTCATTGCCTTCCATCTGCGGTAGTTTCTGAAAGTGATAGGCCAGAGCATTCACGAGTGTTCCCGTCCAGTTTTGGTAGGCCGGGTGGACGACCATGCCCGCCGGTTTGTTGATGACAAGGAGTTGATCGTCCTCAAAGACAATGTTCAGAGGAATATTTTCCGGAACAACTTCGGTGTCTCGCGGAGGCTCGGGGAAGGAGACCGTAATAACATCACGGGGGTGAATTTTATGATTCGGCTTTACGGGCTTTTCATTGACCAGCACAAAGCCGTTATGAATACCATCCTGAATCTTGGTCCTTGTGACATTGGCCAGTCGGTCCATGAGAAATTTGTCTATACGAACCAGCGCCTGACCTCCGTCCACAACAATCCGGTGGTGCTCAAATAGCTCATCATCCTGTTCTTCTTCTGCTTCGTCGTATTGATTTTTCACGAGGTAAAAGTACGCAGAAGAAGTCAGGAAGCTTACAAACTGCCACTTCATGGTTTTCAAACTCACTTCACAGAAAATCGTTAGGAAAATGCCTATTGATAAATCACCTTACGGCAATGATACTCCGACTCTTGATTCTCCTCATGCTTGTGGGCGCCTGCAAATCCCGAAAGCAGATAGATGGTCCCTTTGCAGAAGGTGTTGCTCAAGGCGTCAATACCAATAGGGACCTGGAAGAGGCTTCGGGCCTTGTCGCCAGCCGTCGATATCCCGGTATGTTGTGGACACACAATGATAGCGGCCACCCTCCCGAACTCTTTCTGCTTGATACGCTCGGGGCAACCCGGCGAACCTTCCGGATCATTGGCGCAGCAAATCGTGATTGGGAAGACATAACGCTTGGTCCCGGACGCGATAGCATAGACTATATCTATATAGCCGATATTGGCGACAATAGCGCCAATCACAAGATAAAGTTCATTTACTGCTTAGAGGAGCCGTCAGCGGATCAGGAAGCTGAACTAATGGTGGTTGATACGTTGCTCATCAGACTGGCCG
>CAYMPU010000047.1:0-9223 GCA_964392375.1 uncultured Ohtaekwangia sp.
CACGGTACCCTTGCCCGTGAGGTCATTGATTTGTTCGAAGGAGGCATCTTCAACGGAATCGAAGAGCGCCACCTGCCGCTCTACGTATTGAATGAACCGGAACAGCAGGGCGAAGCGCTCTTCGGGGGTGGCTTGCGGTGCGAAGTTGTTGAAGAAGCCCGGAATGATCTGGTCGGCCGACTGCTGTTGTTCAAAGCCTGTCTCGCAATACTCTTGCAGTAACGGCAGCAGCGTACCGGTGCGCGACACACTCTGGAACGGCAAGTTCAGGAACAGGCTATTGTAGATGTGAAATCGTGATCCGACGGTCTGGTCGTAGTTGGTCTTCATGGCCGAGTCGGGGGAGAAGGTAGGGATTTTGGGTGAGTAACGCGCTTGATATGGGATAGCGAACTGTGTGGCGACCGAAAGCGTCGGTTGCTACTGCATTTTCTTTTCTGGTGACTGCCTAGTATCGAAGAAGGAAAGAATAATGATTTGATGATCTGTGATTCGGTAGAGAATCCTTGTCTGAGGTGATAATTGAAATCCTCTGATATCGCCATCTTCAATCTGACCCATCGATGGAAATTCTTGAAGCAGTTTAAAGACTTTGTCAGCTTTCGTTAGAAATTGTTTGACAGTGCGTTCTCCCCATTGTTTCTTTATGTGTTGGACAATAGCGTGGAAGTCCTGCTCTGCGTTAGGTGTAACAAGGACCTGCACTAATATTTTTTCTTAATAGTATCCCAGGAAATGAGGTTCTTTTTATCCTTTGATTGTTCATACGATTCGTAAACCCTTCGCTTCTGTTCCTCCGTCAGGGTTTTCCAAAATCGTCCTTCTTCCGCATTTGTTCCCTGTTTGAGAAAATCATAAATCGTTCGGAGCAACTGCTCGTCGTTTATCTTTTCTAGCATTTTACTTAAGTCGGATTTCAATTCGGCTGTACTCATGTTTCCAGATTTGAAACAAATTTAGCTATTTTCTAAGTCCAATTTGGTCATTGGTTGTCAGGAAAACCTGACGATTTAACAGTGGCTTCGGTTCAAGGTGCTTATTGGGGTCCAGAAATGGTTGCTGCTGGTTTGCGGATCATGGCATAGATCATGTAAAGTGCCACGATCCAAATCAGCGTAACCGATATCCATCCGATTGGGGAGGCATTGAACGTAAATGGACTTTCAGACGCCTTCCATGCAGAGGGCACGATGTCTTTGGTATTATTGATAGCCGCATGAAAAACCATAAGTGGCAACAAGTTTCCATTGACTTTCCAGAAAAGCCATGCCATGATAACGGAGAGCCCTGTTACCTGTACCAAATACAGTGGGAATGACTGGTTATAGGTATCCGCTGCTGCGATGTAGAATAGCGGCAGGTGCCATGTGGCCCAAATAATCCCCAACAGCATGCTTGACGTGGCCAGACCGAATTTCTTTGCCATACGAGGAAGGGCATAGCCGCGCCATCCAATTTCTTCCCCCGCCTGAGCCCACATGGAAAGAAAAATGCCAACCAGCATTGCGTACCAGGGTGTTGTTCCAAACTGTGGCCATGAATCATAAATCAAAAAGAAGACGAGCGCAGCCAGCCCCTTGATGAATGCAATGAAGGTAATAGCAAAGATGTACCACACTGCCTTGGTGTGTTTGAAAGAAATGGTTTGAATCAATGATTTTACTCCCTCAACTCCCGTGGCTTTTGCCGTAAGAAAAATTGCGACAGGTGCCGGAGATATCGCTCCTATAAAGATGAGTATAGCCGAAAGGGTTAAAAGCTGGACATTATTGGAAAGGAGACTGGCAGTTATGAAGAGCAGCCATGCGACGAGAAAGGTGAGGGAAAAGAAGAGGAGGAGCATGGGGTTGGTTAACTAGTCCCCATAAGCATCATACACATTCCAGGTCCAGACGAGAATAGGAAGAATCATTGTTATTTTCCCCCAACTGTAGTAGGAAATCAGAACCAACAGCGTCCAGATCATAAAGGCCTTTATCAATTGCCCCTTTACAATTTGACCAAGTCCGGGAATTACCAAGGAGAAGACACTCGGGAGTATTCTGTCGAATCTTAATTTGGGCCGTTTCAAGTCAAGTATATTTTGTGTTGCTGGCGTTACTCTGTTTATGTCGTCATCAGCAAGATCAATATTAATGTAAGAATGCCAAGTCCTGTTGTTACTTTACCCATCCTTTTTGATTTTGTCCAACCGGCTAACGAGATCACAGTAATCAAGGATAAGATTCCTAAAAAGAACGAGATTGTGCCCACTAGTCTTGGTAGTGCCAAATCACTACTGACCACGTTAAACGGGTAACCGTCTGTGGTCATCAATGATAGTTTGGTCATTGCAAAAATGGTAACGAAAAGAAAGCTTGCGGCTGAAGTCGAGAAAATCATTATACTTTTTACCAATCGAGTATCATTATTGGATACTAGAATATTTGCTATTGTTGCAATGGAGAATCCACCGAGTAGTGAACTAATGGTTATGACTTGGTTTGCGAGTTTATTCCAGTATTCGTAGGGTATGTCTTCCATTCTCTTTTAATGTTCAGCAATTTTTATATCACTAAAGTTTAGTGCACTCCATCTGCTACTTTGTTGTCTGCGGTGTAGTCTTAGATTTTACAACGGTTTAGCACCTTAATTGTCACCATTCAACTTTAAGTAAACTTTCAAGGCGTGTTCATCAAGGTTTATAAATTCTGATTGAAGAAACGCAATTAATGCTCCTTGATGTGTAATTGATTTTGGGATAGTAATAATTGTTCCATTGGTGGATTCGATTTCAATTTCCCAACCGGGTAAGCCAATATCACTTCTTTGGGCAGTGCTGATTACTCGAAACCCTTTGACATTGTGAAATGCTATTTGTCGAGAACGTAAAATGTCATTACAATGAATAATTGAGTTGCTAATTGTCAATCGCATTGTCAGGTTCTTTATCGATGATAATGCAAGTACACCAAGAGCAACGGCCACGGGTAACATGAAGGTTGCCGGAATCCAAAATTTGGCCAGGTCAACCATAAATAGGAAATAGATAAATAGACAAATCATTGAAACGGAGCAAATCAAATATAGAATCCACCAAAATTTACTCAGCACTGTTATCTGGTAAGTATTCGTGGTGCCAATCCTTGGCCAAGCTGTTTGCTTTTGTTCAATTTCCATGACCTGTTAGCATCTGAATGCCCTATTTACCATAATCATTTATAGTGCTGCCCAAAATGGCATACACCTTGTTGGCGGTCGTTTTAGTGCCACATTTTCATAATGTGGTCAATCCTCCATCTTTCACCATTCCTTTCTACAAACACAAATTGACCACTGCTTCCAACTGAATCCCCAAACTGGACATCTATGTAAAAAACACCAAACATCTCATCGTCATCAAGTGCGATTTTCGAAATGAAAGAGGAACCTGTGAAGGCCTCTCTTTCATAATCATACCCTGCAATTTCTTCTTTGTCATCAATCAATCTGAATTTCTGATCCGATGAAATATCCTTCAAATCAACGTCGAGGGGTTCATTCAGTATCTGTTCAAGTTTAGAGAACAAGTGATTGAGATACGGGTTGTGGGGTAAGGTTGTGTCATTCTTTATTCGTTGCACCATGATCGAATCCAAATGATCATCAGCAGGATTGACGATAACCTCATTGAGATCTGAAAGATTCTTGAAATCCTGCGTTACTCTTAGAAATGTCTCATTAATAACGTCCTCGTAGATCACCCTCTGAAGGCTATTATCGTCCTTTTCACATGAGAACAATATGAAAAAGGCTATCGAGGTGAGTAACCGATGAATCATTATTGTAAAATGACCGCCAACGTTCGTATATCAGACACTCAATGTTCGATATATACTTAGTCTACAGCGTCCACCCACTCCTATACTCCCTCTTCACAAACTGGTTGGCCAGATCAAAGTTCGTCACCTTCATATTGTTCCCGTCCCAGAGGAGCTTGATGCCGCGGCCGGGGTAGTCGAACTCGTTGGGCTTCTCGGCGCGAGGGACGCGGATGTCGATGCTGCGGATGGCGAGGTTGCCCATGAGCACGGCCTCGGTGAGGGGACCGGCAATATCAAACGGAGAACTCAACTCTACTTTGCCATAACCCGCGATGCAGGCGTCAACCCAATGGGCGTAGTGGCCTTCCATGCCGCCGGGTACGCGCTTGACGGTTTGGGGTAGCACAACTTCTTTGTTGCGCGAAGTGGGGAGTAAGTTCGGCTCGAGACCGTATGTGGCGCAGGTCATCTTGCCTTTTGTTCCCACAAACAACACGCCGTTGCCGCGATCGTCGGAGTCGCCGAAGGGTTCGTTGGGACCGAGTTCTTCGGGACGCTCGGGCTGAATGCCGCCGTCCATCCAGTGCATCTTCACAGCGGGCTTGCCGTTGCGTGCTGGGAAAGTGAAAATAATATGCGAGGAGGGAGGTCCGCTCTCGGGGAAGTAGCCGCGACGGAAGGGTCCGGTGTAGACGGTGCCAACACTGGCGGTCACATCTGTAGGATAGCCAAGCCCCAGCACACTGAATGCCGGCTCGATGATATGACATCCCATGTCGCCCAAAGCACCGGTGCCATAGTCCCACCATCCACGCCAGTTGAATGGGACCAGTCCGTTGATGTATTCTTTCTGCGGCGCCGTGCCGAGCCAGAGATCCCAGTCGAGTTCTGTGGGAACCGGCGCAGTCTCTTTTGTCCATCCGATACCTTGCGGCCATACGGGGCGGTTGGTCCAGCAGTAGACGGTATGCACATCGCCGATGGTGCCGGCGTTGTACCACTCTTTCAGCTGGCGTGCACCGTCACCCGAACTTCCCTGGTTGCCCATTTGTGTAACGACCTTGTATTTCTTTGCAGCTTGTGTCAGCATGCGCGCTTCGTACACGTCGTGGGCAAGGGGCTTCTGTACGTATACATGCTTGCCCATCTGCATAGCGGCCATGGCTTGCACGGCGTGATTGTGGTCGGGCGTAGAGACGCTCACGGCATCGATGTGCTTGCCTTCTTTCTCCAGCATCTTGCGGAAGTCTTTGTAGTAGGGCGCCTTCGGAAACCGCTCCCTTGACTTTACCGACTGCCGGTCGTCCACATCGCACAAGGCTACGATCTCCGCCTTGCCACTGTCGAAGAAGTTCTTCAGGTCACTGTTCCCTTTGCCGCCGGCACCAATGCCAGCTACATAAAGCTTATCGCTCGGGGCAACGTAGCCCGGACCGCCGAGCACGTGGCGAGGGACAAGCGTGAAACCTGCGGAGGCGAGGCCGAGGGTTTTTAGGAAATCTCTGCGAGTGGTTGAAGGGGATGGTTTCATTTCGGTTCGGGGTTCGGGGTTCGGGGTGCTGGGTACTGGGTTCTGGGTACTGGGTTCGGGGGTAAAAGGGGTCCTAACTTTTACATTTTACCTTTTACGTTTTACATTTTTCGGTTCTTCTTAGTCATCGTGTTTCACGGTTTCTTTCAATGTCTTCTCATCATATTTCACGCCGTACTGGTCAAGCACATCCTGAGGCACGCCGTCCCACCGGTTGGGACTGTTTCCTGCATAGCCCAGGTCTTTGATGCCGATCTGACTGGTGAAGAACCCCGTTGCTGTAAGGTCGCGCATACGGTTGAAGAAGGCAACACCTTGCTGCATCTCGGGACTTGCCTTTTCGGGGAAGGCGATGTCGTCAACGACTTCAATCTGCTGGGCGGGGGTGCAATCCACAAACGACTGGTTGAATCGCTTCGCGCACTGCATGTCGAGCCACTTCAATCCGCCGCGCATGGGGAGCTGGTGGTGGGGCATGTCTTTCACGATGAACTCGATGAAGTCGGGAACCTTGGCGTCGGTCGCGCTGCCGGAGATGTCGTCTTTGGGGATGATGATATCCGACAATACAGAAATGGTTTTCATTTCATGCTCATCGAAATACTTTTCCGCCATCAACTCTTTGAACCGCTCCATCTCATGCGGCTGACGGTCGGGCCCGGCGATGGCTTCGAGGGCAGGGGTTGTCTTGGCGGCTTCTTGTTCAGTAGGAGAACAAGACTCCAGAAGGACCCCCGTTGATACGGTGCCGATGGCGAGGGTCTTGAGATACTTTCTTCGATCCATAGTTGGTTAAGTTCAATGGTTCAACAGTTCAAGGTTCAAGGTTCCGAGTCTTGCACTCACTGACCCCTCGCCCCTAATCCCTGACCCCTTGTTCACAAATTCTGCTTCTTCATCTCCTCCATAATATACTCCGAAGCCCTCATCGACAAAGCAAGTATCGTCCACGTAGGGTTCTTGTCGGCTTGTGATACAAAGGGTCCGCCATCCACGACGAACAGGTTCTTGCAATCGTGGGCCTGGTTGTATTTGTTCAACGCTGACTTTTTCGGGTCGTCGCCCATGCGGACGGTGCCGACCTCGTGGATGATCTGGCCGGGTTGGGTGAGGCCGTAGTTGTTTTCCTTGCCAGGAGAAGGAGGGACGATGGCGCCCATCTTGTGTGCAATCTCCTGAAAAGTTTCCTGCATGTGCTTGGCCTGGTTAATCTCATGATCACTCCAGGTGTAGTTGAAGCGCAGGACGGGGATGCCGTACTTGTCGACGGTGGTGGGGTCGATCTCGCAGTAATTGTCTTCGCGGGCGATGGCTTCACCGCGGCCGTCCATGTAGAACCCTGCGCCGTAGAAATAGCGGTAGTCGTCTTTCAGCGAGGCACCGTAGCCGCCGGCTTGTTTCTGTACGCCATCACGTGCTGGAAACTTTCCATTGGTGTTCTGCATGCCGAAGCCAAATCCATATCCGGGCATGCCCATGCCACCTCCGTACTCAATATGGTAGCCGCGGGCGAAATTCAGTTTCTTGTTGTCGAGCCACCACGGTGTGTAGACGTGCAGTCCTCCGACGCCGTCTTCGTTATATCGCTTGCGGCCGAAGAGTTTTGGAATAACACCACCGAGTCCTGCGCCGGTGGAGTCGTGCAGGTACTTGCCGACGATGCCACTGGAGTTGGCGAGGCCTCCGGGATGCTTTGTGGATTTTGAATTGAGGAGCAGGCGAGCAGATTCGCACGCACTCGCTGCCAGCACCACCACCTTACCAGAGATGACGTACTCCTGCATGTCATTCTTGTCGACGTAGGAGACACCGGTTGCCAGGCCTTCGTCATTGGTGAGGACCTCACGTGCCATGGCGTTGGCGATGACGTCGATGTTGCCGGTCTGGAGGGCGGGGTTGATAAGGACCGATGACGATGAGAAGTCCCCGTACACCGTACAGCCCCGGTTGCACTGTGCGCAAAAGAAACACGCTTTGCGGTCGGGGTTGTCGGGGAGGGCTTTGGTAAGAATCGATAGTCGTGATGGGATGACGGGTACCCCGGCGGATGTGGCGGCTTCTTTAATCAGCAGCTCATGCAGTCGTGGCTTCGGAGGTGGGAGGAAGATGCCGTCGGGTTCGTTGGGTATGTTTTCTTTGGTGCCGAAGATGCCAATCAGTTTGTCTACTCGGTCATAGAACGGCGCCACATCATCATAACCAATCGGCCAGTCGTCGCCGAGGCCGTCGATGCTGCGGCGCTTGAAGTCTTTGGGGCCGAAGCGCAGAGAGATGCGCCCCCAGTGGTTGGTGCGGCCGCCGAGCATGCGGGCGCGGAACCACATGAACTGGGTGCCTTTTGTTTTTGTGAACGGCTCGCCGGCAAGATTCCACCCGCCGTAAGCCGCGTCGAAGTCGCCAAAGGAGCGGTCGTCGGTACTCGCCCCGCGTCGCGGCGATTCCCAGGGCCATTTCAGTTGGGTGACATTCTTGCGGGGATCGTACATGGGCCCCGCCTCCAGCAGCGCGACTTTGACTCCGGCTTTAGACAACATGTAGGCCGCCATCCCCCCGCCAGCGCCAGAGCCGACAATGACGACATCGTATTGTTTTGAATTTTTCTTGATCTGAAATGCGGGCATACTTCTACATTAATAATGGACGAAGGGACGAACATTTAAATGTAGATTTTATTTCTACAATATAGAAAGCGAGGTAGGACGAAAGGCGTGTACTTCGGATGGTTTCCCGCAGATTCACGCGGATTTGAATGCACGCAGATTCGCGCAGATAAATACACCTATGAATTCCGCGAAAATCTGCGCACTAAATCTGCGCAAATCTGCGGGAAATGCATTTTACTTCGCCTGCTTCTTCGGCACAGGATCATACCCACTCGTCCCCCACGGATGGCATCTTCCAATCCGTTTCGCACCAAGCCACATGCCCTTCAACGGGCCCCATTCCTGGATGGCCTCGATGGCGTAACTAGAACAAGATGGTGTGTGACGACAGTGGGAACCGAGCAAGGGGGAGAGGATTGCCTGGTAGAGCTTGATGGGGAATATGAAGAGTTTTCTCAGCATGATATTGGTCCGGTTCTGGGTGCTGGGTTCTGGGTTTCGGGTTCTGGGTTTCGGGTTGTCCGAGTCTAAGATCCAGTATCCAGCATCCAGCATCGCTACTCCACCGTGTATCCCATCTCCCCATCCTTCCCATCTTTCAACTGAACGCCAATTGCTTTCAGATCATCCCTGATCTTGTCGGAGAGGGCGAAGTTCTTGTCGGCTCTTGCGTTCTTTCTTAACTCAATCAGCACGTGAATGGTTCCCTCGAGGAGTTTGTCGTCGGTGCCTGTTTCCTCTTGCAGGCCAAGGGCGTCTTCCATAAAGCCGATGTAGGCTTTCTTGAACGCTTCGAAGACAGTCGGGTCGAGCTTGCTGATGGCGATGTTGCCGGTCTTCAGATCATTGATCCGCGAGGACATCTCAAACAGCACGGCCAATGTCTTGGCGGTATTGAAGTCGTCGCTCATGTTTTGGTAGCACGAAGCCACGAGGCCCTGAAGTCCTTCGTTCAGTTCTTTGTCGGGCGTTGCTTTGCCCGGGTGTTCGAGGGTCTTGATCAACTTCAGCGAGTTCGCCAGTTTCTTGTACCCTTTCTCGGCAGCGCCTAGGGCTTCGTTGGAGAAGTCGAGGGTGCTGGAGTAGTGCGACTGCAACATAAAGAAACGTACGGTCATGGGTGAGTAACCGCGCTCGAGCATGGGGTGGTTGCCCGTGAACAATTCAGAAGGCAGGAAACTGTTGCCCAACGACTTGCTCATCTTCTGTCCATTGACGGTAAGCATGTTGGAGTGCAGCCAGTAACGAACAGGTGCTTTGTTATTGGCACCCTGAGCCTGGGCGATCTCGCATTCGTGGTGCGGGAA
>CAYMPU010000048.1:0-7915 GCA_964392375.1 uncultured Ohtaekwangia sp.
GGTTCGAAGGGGGTCATCTTCTGCAGGCAGTACCCCCGGTAGCGCCGTTCGCGTGTGGAGCGAAGGTGAAGTTCTTCCGCCGGTTTTGCATACGCTGCATCGACAATGCCGGCGTGGTCGAAGTCATAGGGGACTGCAATAGGTAGCGAGCTGGCGTCTTTAGCAAGAAGCTTGATATTTTGTAAATATTGAATTGACCAGTCCGTGTTGCCAATCATGTATTGGAAGATCGCCATGGTCAGGAAGGATTCTTGCTGAATTTGCTGAGGTACAAGTTTTGACTCTCGTGTTATGTACTGTACACGCTCTGCGAGTTGATCTTCTTCTTCGAGCAACAAACCGTAGAAGGGTGGGGTAGCTTTCTCATCCACCTCCTCCACCAGTGTTACCTTCACCAGGCGAGCTCGGAAACTGAAGGGTGTAATCAGGTTGTACAGTTTATAGACCAGGTATTCACGTACAACGTAATCTTCGGCTGTGCAAGGCATGACCAACTTGAGTTTCCGTTGTTTGCTGAAGATGGTATTCGCATGCGGGCCTTCCTGGCTGAATTGTATAGAAAGCGGTGGATAGGAACATATCTTGCTTTGACGACGAAAGTGCCCCCTGGTTTTCACATTCACGGATATGGAGATCTTCAGGTCGTCATCGTTCACATAGGTCAGGTCCATGGGATGATCCTTGGGCGTTCCTTTTCTATCGTGGACCAACGACGACACGTTACCTTTCAACGTAATGGATAGAACCTGATCTGATCCAAAGAGGTCGGGGGCGGCCTGCTGTGCCGAGCCCTCAGCAACCACCGTAAGCGAAAGCAAGAAGATGAATCGTACGCTCATATTGGCAGCCTCTACATGGAGAGTGACCCTTTTCGGAAATCAGAAGGTTCAAGAATCGCATTGATGATGAACGGAACCCCTTCTTTCACAGCCTCTCGCGCTTCCAACAATGCTCGCTTGAACTCCTCCATGGTATTTACTTTTCTTCCACGACCTCCGAAGGCTTCCGCTATTTTCTCATAGTCGGAATAGGCAAGGACAGTGCCGCAATCGTCTTTAAGAATATCAATCTGGTCGCGTGCGATCTGTGACCAGCTGGCATCATTTCCGATAATGGCAATCACGGGCAGCCCATGACGAATGAAGGTATCCATTTCCATCAGGCTGTAAGCCGAACTACCATCGCCATAGATAATATAGACTTCAGAATCCGGTGAGCAAAGTTTGGCGCCGAGTGCAAAACCGCCACCAATACCGAGGGTTCCAAATACACCAGGATCCAGCCATGAAAACGGCTTGCGTGGTCGAACGATATAAGACGATGTTCCCACAAAATCACCACCGTCGGCGACAATTACGGCATGTGGCGGTAAGGTTTGCTCCAATTCCAGAAACAATTGAACAGCGTGAATCCCGGAACTGACGTGGCCCATCGAACGGATGGACGACTCACGGGTTGCCTCACGTTCGTCGAGTGTTTTTCTCCAGGTGCTCCAATTCGGATTGACCCTCTTTTGACGCCCAAGGTCGATCAGGAAAGACATAGGATCGCTATGAATACCCAGGGTGGGTCTGCGATTCTTATTCAAATCTGTCAAACTCCTGTTTATGCCAATGATCGTGGCGTTCCTGCCGATGTGTCGCCCGTATTCAAGACGGAAGTCGCTTGGGACGCCAGCGAGCAAAACCAGGTCAGCCTCGCGCAACGCTTCTTTACGGTGATGTCGGTATTGAATCGGATGATTCGGACCCAAAAGTCCGCGCGCCATGCCGGACAAGTAGGTGGGGATGTTCAGTGTAGCAAGGCTCTCTGATAAAGATCCGGCCAGTGACGGCACCATCATCGCACCACTACCCACCAGCAGTAGCGGCCGCTGTGCTTTTGCAATGGCCTCAAACGCTTTGTGGACCGCAGCGGCATCATGATGATTCTGTTTTGATCGATGTTGCGCAGATTGTATCACAGGTCCTTCGCGAAAGACATTGTCCAGGTGCCGGTTGATGTACCATGAGGTAATACGTTGTCCCAGACTGGAGGCTCCTTGTGTCGTCTTTGCAAATCCAGCCCTCACGACAGTCTCATCATACAGGATATCGAGCGGAAGCTCAACGAAAACAGGTCCAGGAACCCCTTCTTTTGCTTTGTGAAAAGCTTTCTTCAGTGTTGGGTAAATCGCCCGCCTACTCCTCACGGCAGCTGCCCATTTAACGATGGGCTTCATCACCTTCATCTGATCGATGTCTTGAAGGGCACCACGCCCTTTGAGTAAGGTTGGCGCCGCTCCGCCAAGCAGCACAAGTGGCGACTGGGCCATGAAAGCATTCTTGATTGCGGTGATGGTGTTGGTGATGCCGGGCCCTGCTGTAACGGCTGCTACTCCTGGAGTTCCCGTGATTCTTGCGGCTGCATCGGCAGCAAAAACAGCGGTGACTTCGTGTCGCGTGTCGACTACCCGGATACCCAGTTGCTTTGAGCTCACGAGAATAGGAGAGATGTGGCCTCCGCAGAGTGTAAACAGAAATTTGATCTGTTCCTCTTTCAAAACTCGCGCAACGATTTCGCCACCGGACATGTAACGAATTTACACATTCACAGCAAAGGAATGTTATTGGGGAAGTTCTATTCCCGGGTAAGTTTTAGGAAGCCGCCTTTACAAGGTCTTTCTTTTGCTCCTTGTCCAGTTTGTCAGAATCTTCAGGACCCCTGGTTGGGTCGGCGGGTTTGCCCATAAGGTACTCATGGATGGCTGCCGCGGCTTTCTTGGCTTGACCCATGGCTAGAATTACGGTTGATCCACCCGTGATGGCATCACCGGCAGCGAATACACCCTTCTTGCTGGTCTGGCAAGTCGCAGGATCTGCAATGATAACGCCCCACTTGTTGGTATGAATCTCGGCATCGGTTGATGGAATAATTGGGTTTACACTGCAGCCGAGCGACATCACAACCGTATCGCAGTCTTCCACGAAAAACTCACCGGTAGGAACGGGTTTTCGGCGTCCTGTTTCATCGGGTTCTGAGAGGATCATCCGTTCACACTTGATCTGCTTGACGAAATTATTCTCGTCTACGATAAACTCGACAGGGTTGGAGAGCCACCGCCAGCCGATGGCTTCCTGTTCAGCGTGCTTGAGTTCTTCCGAGCGTGCCGGCGCCTCATCGTGAGAGCGACGGTAATAGCAGGTTACTTCGGCGCCCAGTCGCTTGGCTGTACGGAGGACATCCATGGCGGTGTTTCCCGCACCGATAACAGCGACTTTCTTGCCAGAAGAAATGGGTGTGCTGTATCTCGGGAAATGGTGCGCATCCATCAGGTAGATACGGGTAAGATATTCATTCGCTGAGTAGACACCATTCGCATTGGACCCAGGCACATTCAGCATGCGTGGCAACCCGGCTCCTGTACCGATCATGACCGCATCAAAACCCTCGCGATGGAGGAGATCCTCAATTGTCAATACCTTTCCAATGACCATATTGTAAACGAACCGAACACCCAGCCGTGTCAGGAAACGGATGTCTTCATCGACGATGCGCAGGGGCAGGCGAAAGCGAGGGATGCCATATACCATGACGCCACCGGCGCGATGCGAAGCTTCAAAGACGACTACCTCATGACCGCGAATGGCAAGTTCATAGGCAGCAGACAGTCCCGCAGGTCCGGAGCCAATAACCGCAATGCGTTTGCCCGTGGGCATGTCGATGGATGGAATTTCCAGCAGATGGTTGTTACGTTCGTAGTCGGCCGCATACCGTTCAAGATTTCCAATGCCAACAGGAATATTCTTTCGGCCAACAACACAGACAGCCTGACATTGTTTGTCCTGAGGACATACGCGTCCGCATACTGCGGGAAGGAAATTGGTCTCCCGGATCTTTTTGGCAGCGCCTCCGATATCGCCTTGTTCGATCAGCTTGATGAACGCCGGGATATTAATGCCCACGGGGCAAGCACCGATGCAGGCTGGCTTCTTGCACTGCAAGCAGCGCATGGCTTCCTGATGAGCCTGATCGTCGGAGTATCCCATGGGGACTTCGTCGAAGTTGGTGACCCGGATTCCGGCGTCATTCAGCGGCATCTCTTGGTGGGGTATACCCATGCGTTCCCTGTTGCTCAGTGGACGCGGTGCGGGAGATGGTGAGGTTGCAGTTGAGTCCATTATGCTTTGATGCGTTCGAACGCTAGTTTTTCTTCTTTAACAAACATTTTCTGACGCTTGATCAGGTTTTCAAAATCGACTTTGTGCCCATCGAAGTCGGGACCATGGAAGCAGGCGAATTTTGTCTCACCTCCGACGGTAACCCGACAAGCCCCACACATCCCGGTTCCGTCGACCATAATTGCATTCAGGGAGACGAAGGTCGGAATGGCTTGTGCCCGGGTCATTTCGCTGATTGCTTTCATCATGGGTACCGGTCCGATGGCAAGAACGTAGACAACATGCTCCCGAAGCAGAATATCGCGCAGTGCATCAGTGACCATACCCCCAATGCCAGCAGAGCCATCGTTGGTGGTCAGGATCACCTCGTCGCAGGCCGCCTTCAGTTCATCGACCATAATAAGACTGTCCTTGCTTCGCGCACCAACAATACCAATGACCTTATTCCCGGTGGCTTTAATGTCTCGGGCGGTGGGAATGATTGCGCCAGTGCCGTAGCCTCCTCCGATCAGGACACACGTTCCTGATATTGACGGCATGGATGACCGTTCGCCGAGCGGCCCCACAACATCCTCAAAGGCATCGCCCACATTCATGGCGTTGATCTCTGTCGTCGTCTTTCCAACGGCGGAGACAATAATATCAATCGTTCCTTTTTCCCGATCCCAGTTGCAGATGGACAACGGAATACGCTCACTGAAGATGTGAGGCCTTACAATGACAAATTGGCCCGCTTCAATTCTGCGGGCGATCAGCGGTGTATCGAGGGTGAGGTGATATGTATTTTGGCAAAGGAGTCGCTTGGATATAATCTTGTAACTCTGGTTGTAGCGACGAACGGGAATGGATTCCTGGTGAAAGAAAGGGAGGAAGTCTTCGGCTTCACGTCGCACGATGAATGCCCGGTCCCAGTTATGGTGTTCATCGCGTCCAGTGATGGAAAGGAAAGCCTTATAGGTTTTCTTTTCGTTTTCATCAGAGAGCAACCCTTTTCTCAAGAGCTTGCCCAGCGTGCGGGCAGCGTTCTTACGCACCAGCCCCTGCGAATGTGAAAGGAAGCGGAAACATGCATGGAATATGTAAGACCGGAGTTCATCACTGAACGCTGAAGCCGGAAGGTTTTGTGCCAGTCTTCCGACGGTATATAGCGCCATGGATGTCACCTGATGGTTGACATGCTGTGCTACGCTGAGCACAAAGGGTATTGTTGTGGTCGCTTCAGAAACTTTGAAGTGCGAAAGTGCCTGGATGAGATTGATCAGATCATGATCGCGGTCCCGGTATTCGGTGAGTTTGGGGATAAGGTAATTGAGTCCGGCAACGCCGTTGCGGGCCAGTGCCTTTCCGATGTAAACGGCCGTCTCGCTATCTGCCTCGATGATGTGGTTGAAAAGTAAGGGGATCATATCGGGCCCAAACTTGGCAATTCGCTTGCCTAGCCGAACGGCCTGTTTGGGCATCGATGTTGAATTCGTGTGGTGTGCCTGCGCAAAGACATCAGACAGTGCCTCTGCAAGGCAGATCTTCTCGTCGGCCGTTAGGTCGGTAATCTCTTTGATGCTATCGAGGGCGTGAGTTACAGATTCCACAGAATGTGTGTCTAGACCCTGGATAATTTGATTGGCGCGATCGGTCATGGTGCTCTTAAATGATGTCGTCGGATAGTCGATCAGACTCTTCGATTTACCAAGAATGAGCGGGTCAGGGAATGACCAAAATCAGGAATAGTAGATGCCATTTAACACCTATAGGTCAAATCAAGGATACCGATTGGACTTTGGTGATGGGGGTGGGGGAATATGACAGAAGTCATAGTGTCTCCCTCGCAATGTCGATTGCTTTGTAGAAAATTTTGAAGGCTATGATGCAACTAAAGTCCTGGGCCGAACCCTATAAGATCAAGATGGTCGAACTCCTGGATATGACCACACGAGCTGAGCGGATGAAGGCCATCGCGAAAGCAGGATACAATACCTTTCTACTTCGGTCCGCCGAGGTGTACATTGACCTCCTGACAGACTCCGGAACATCCGCGATGAGCGACCAGCAGTGGGCTGGCATGATGAGGGGGGATGAGGCGTATGCGGGTAGCCGGAACTTCTACCACCTTGAAGAAGTTATTCAGAAGACGTACGGCTACAAGTATGTGGTGCCTACGCATCAAGGCCGCGGTGCCGAGCATATCATCTCAAAGTTGCTGATCAAGAAAGGGGATGTGATCCCGGGCAACATGTACTTCACGACCACGCGCCTCCATCAAGAGCTGGCCGGAGGTCATTTTGTAGATGTCATTATCCCAGAGGCGCACGATCCGGAGAATGAGCATCCGTTCAAGGGAAATATCGACCTGCAGAAACTGGGTGATGTGATCAAGAAGTATGGCGCCAGTAGGATACCCTATGTGAGCCTGGCCACATCGGTGAACATGGCAGGCGGTCAGCCGGTGTCCATGAAGAATCTTAAGGCTTTGCGCGCGTTGACGGCGAAGCATGGGATTCGCGTAATTCATGACATGACCCGAGTAGCAGAGAATGCATACTTCATCAAAGAGCGTGAACCGGGATACAGCAAACGCACGATTGCATCCATTATTAAGGAAATTTGTTCTTATACCGATGGTGCCACCATGAGTGCGAAAAAGGATGCCTTGGTAAACATCGGCGGGTTCCTGGCGTTGAATGAGTTTCCGGTGTTTGAAGAAGCCAGAAATATGGTGGTTGTGTATGAGGGGCTTCACACCTATGGAGGATTGGCTGGTCGCGATATGGAAGCCATGGCCATTGGTATTGGTGAGTCGGTGAGTTACGATCACATGCATGCCCGCGTGGGTCAGGTGCTTTACCTGGGTGAGAAGATTGCCGGCGCTGGCGTTCCTATTGTAAAGCCGGTTGGTGGTCATGGTGTGTTCCTGAATGCTACGGCTTTCTTACCACACATCATCCAGGATCAATACCCGGCCCAGCAACTGGCCGCTGAATTGTATATCGAGTCCGGAATCCGCAGCATGGAACGCGGCGTGGTATCCTCTGGCCGTGACCCGAAAACGGGAAAGAACCGCTATCCGAAACTTGAACTTGTTCGGCTGACCATCCCGAGACGCGTGTACACACAGGCACATATGGATGTCGTTGCCGAATCGGTGGCCTCTGTTTATGAACGTCGTAAGAAGGTCAAGGGATTGAAGATGGTGTATGAGCCGAAGTACTTGAGATTCTTTCAGGCAAGGTTTAAGCCGTTGTAAGTCGGTAGGCCGCAAACACTGCCCAGATACCATGCCCACGGTTGAAACTTATCTTGATTCTCTGGGAATTCCGTACAAGATCCATTCGCACCCTCCTGTTTTTACTTGCGAGGAATTGGAGGTGTATGCGATCCCGGGATTGTCGTGCAAGAATTTGTTTTTGTGCGATCAGAAGAAGCGCAGGTATTTTCTGGTGATCTTGCCGGCGGCGAAGAGGACTGATTTGTCGACGTTGGGGAAGACAGTAGGGGAACGCAAGCTTTCATTTGTGAACCCAGATACCTTGAAAGAGAAACTGGGAGTGGGGCCGGGCGCCGTTTCACCGTTTGGACTCACGAGCAGCAAGGCCGATGGTGTGGAGGTCTACATTGATCAGGAAGTTTTGGATGCGCCGTTGGTTCATTTTCACCCGAACCGGAATACGGCCTCACTTGAAATGAGCAAGGGTGACTTTCGCCGGTATTTGGACACGCTGAAGAACGCGATTACAATTCTGGCGTAAGTAAAGCACTAC
>CAYMPU010000049.1:0-17634 GCA_964392375.1 uncultured Ohtaekwangia sp.
GCGGTTGATGATGGGTTGCGTCCATCCGTTCACCACCCCCGGAATCTGCAGCTTCGCATCCAGCTCGTTGACGATGTCCTTCTTTGTTATGCCTGCTCTCCATTCAGATTTTGGCTTCAACAGAATAATGGTCTCGATCATACTCATCGGGGCGTTGTCCGTGGCCGTACTTGCACGGCCCGCTTTGCCCAACACGCGCTCCACTTCCGGCACTGACTTGATGATCTTGTCTTGCACCTGGAGGATGCGCTTCACCTCATCGTTGGAAACATCGGGAAGCGTGACCGGCATGAAAAGGATGGACTGCTCATCGAGCGGTGGCATGAACTCACTCCCCAGGCTCATCAGCAGCGGGACACTCACGGCAAGTGCGAGGATATTGATTCCCAATGTTGTCTTGCGCCAGTTCATGCAGGCACGGATCACTGGCTCGTAGATGTTCTCGAGCCACCGGTTGAGTGGGTTCTTACGTTCGTCGCGGAACTTACCTTTCATGAAGAATGAGATCAGCACCGGCGCCAGGGTAATGACCAGAACCGCATCGACGATGAGGATGAACGTCTTGGTAAATGCGAGGGGATGAAAAAGCTTGCCCTCCTGGCCGGTGAGCATAAAGACCGGTAGGAATGAAGCGATGATGATGACCGTGGAATAGAAGACTCCGCGCGACACCTGCCTCGACGACTTCTCAATAATCGCCAGACGCTCCGGTTCGGGGATTTTGGTGAAGCCCTTTCCTCCGCCATCCGGGTTCAATTCCAGAAACCGGTGCGTGAGGTGCTTGTACGCGTTTTCGGCCATGATGATGCCATTATCAACAATGACCCCGATGGCCAGGGCGATGCCGGTGAGCGACATGATGTTGGATGTAATCCCAAAGGCGTTCAGCAGAATGAAGCTGGCGGCCAGCGTGATGGGAATCTGAATGATGATACTGACGGCACTGCGCCAATGAAACAGGAACAGGATAACAACCAGCGAAACGACGGCCATCTCTTCCATAAGTGTCGTACGGATCGAAGACACCGACTCCTGGATGAGTTCACTGCGATCGTAAATGATGTTGAACGCAACGCCTTTGGGGAAACCCTTGGCTACCTCCGCCATCCGGGCTTTCACGGCATGGATTACTTCATTGGCATTCTCTCCATAGCGCATCACAACAATACCGCCGACCACTTCGCCCTCGCCGTCCTGGTCGAAGATGCCAAGACGCGTCTCCCCTGTCATCTGCACTGTTGCCACATCGCGTATTTTCAGCGGCACGGAGTTCACCGTCTTGATGGCGATGTTTTCAATTTCCTCTATCGATTTCAAGTAGCCCGTTGTCTTGATGATGTACCCGATGTCGCTCAATTCAAACTTGCGACCACCCGCCTCGTTGTTGTTTATGCGTATGGACTGGATAACATCGGGCACGGACAGGCCATAGTAGGTAAGTCTATTGGGATTGACCGTCACCTGATATTGCTTCTGAAACCCGCCGAATGATGCGATTTCGCTTACGCCAGGCACGTTTTGCAGGCCAAACTTGACATACCAATCCTGCATCGCTCGTTGCTCGCCGAGGTCCATCCCCGGCGCGTCCAGCGTGTACCACAAGATGTGTCCAACGCCCGTTCCATCAGGACCCAACGTAGGCGTGACACCGTCGGGCAGCAGACGCGTGGCGTAGTTGAGTCGCTCGAGGACACGCTCACGCGCCCAGTATACTTCCACATCGTCATTGAAAATAACATAGACGAAACTCATCCCGAACATGGAGGCTCCTCGCACATACTTCACCCGCGGCAATCCCTGCAAGTTGGTCACCAGCGGATACGTCACCTGATCTTCTATGATCTGGGGACTGCGGCCCATCCACTCGGTGAACACGATGACCTGATTCTCGGACAAATCCGGGATCGCGTCAATCTTGTTGCTGCGCACGGCAAAGCTACCCCAGCCCAGGAGCCCCGCGGCAATGAGCAACACGAGGAAGCGGTTGCGCATCGAAAGAGAAATCACTTGTTCAATCATAGCCTGAAAAACATCGTCCGAAAAAAATGAAACGGAAAGGCGACCGCGGTTTGGATACGCAGACGCACGGAAAAGCATTACGCTATTCCTTCAACAGGATGATGTTGTTAAATCAGGAAGACCTGGAGCGAAACGATCCGGTCGTACGATCGCAAAGGTGGATCGTATGGGCGATCGTAGGTGCGCTCGCCGGCAGAGGGAATGACTTCGGCGAGCACCACGGCGGGTGTCGTTACGTCCGTCAACGGTGAAGCAGAAAATTCGAGGTGTGTGATCTCACCTTTGAAATCCTGGTGCTCATGGATAACGGTAACATCCTGGCAGCAGGGTGGTGTATCAAGGCGATGGCAAGGAGGAATCTGGGCCTCCTGAGCACATCCTTCTGCTTTCGTAAAGAGTGCAACGTTCTTCACCTGTCCGCCACAACGGTGCATGCCCACCATGAAGCTGGTGCTGGAAAACAACACCAGAAAGGCGAAGGCGAGGGACAGTATGGAGCGTAATGATCTCATGCTCATCAAATATACGGAATTTGGATAGATCGGGTTTACAAGGGACTTCTCCCATCGTTCAAAAGTGTTGAAAAAACCGCCTGGGGGCATCTTTTGAACCATTCATAATTCCTTGTTTGTTTTATAGCCGGATGAAAAACCGCTTTTTCCGCATTGCACTGTCGCAAGCCTCACGGCTACTTGGAAAGCCGGGTCGGTTAATTCCGCTGGTGGCGCAGGTGGTGCACAGAATTTATCGCAGCGACCGTAAGGAGCTGTCGGTGAAAATCGTGCGCGACCGTTTCCAGACACTGGGTCGCATGGCGCTCGCTTATGGACGAGGACGTTACCGCGCTGTGCCGGTGAAGACCATGGTTTCTATTGTGGCCGCCCTGCTCTATTTTCTCAACCCCATCGACCTGATTCCCGACGCACTCTTCGGCCTCGGCCTCGCCGACGACCTCGCTGTGCTCACCTGGGTGTACAAGAGTGCAGAAGCAGAGTTGAACGCATTCTTGCGGTGGGAAGCCTCTGCGGTGCGGTCCGCATAAACTATCGTAAAAGAACCAACCATCCGTCGCTATTCCTGTTCATCCATCGGCCAAGGGCGCTGCTCAACCGTTGCCGACCAATTTCGAGGTGTTAAGGTTCGTTACTTTGCTGATCACGAAATCAAAAAACATACCTATGAAAGCACGCATGTTGTTGATCCTGTCTGTCGTTGGTCTGCTCCTGGGTAGTTGCGATAACAAGAACGTGGAGGTATCGCAGCGTACGCTAGACTCCCTCCGCACGCAATTGGCCATCAATCAAAAGATGAATCAGACTCTGGAAGAACTCGGAACATTGATCGATTCCATTGACGTGAATCGCAACATGATCCGCACCCGTATGCTGGAGGGCGCGACCCACGAAAGCTATGTGGCACGCATGCGTGACATTAATGACTACGTACGGCAAACGGAGCGGAAGCTGAAGGCCCTGCAGCGCAGCGCGAAGAAATCGAATGATCCTGCACTCAAAGCGGCGGTCAAACGGATGAAGAGCGACCTTGAGGCGCGCAATCAGGAGCTGGCTGCCCTAAAAGAACAGGTGGCCTATTATCAAAAGGAGAATGAAGGACTGGCACAAACGGTCAGCACCCAACGCGCGGAGATTGACAGGAAGCTGACCGAACTCAAAGCAAGCCAGGAAGCCACGCAGCAGTTGGAACAGCAAGTGAGCCAGTTATTGACGCAATCAAAGATTGATCAGGGTGACGCACTGTATGCGCAAGCACTCGCTATCGAGGAGACAGCCAACCGAACAAAGTTTGCACCCAGAAAAAAGAAGAACACACGGAGGCAGGCGATTGAACTCTACAAACAAGCGCTGGCGAACGGAAAAGTTGAGGCGCAGGACAGAATTGCTGCCCTTGAGAAAAAACTTTAATGGGGGGTGATTGAAGGGGAGCAGCCTCCTGCTCCCCTTCTTTCTTTATCATTCCTGATCGCTCATTGATTCTGATGAGCCCAATCGTCCTGACGTTCATAATCCATTTCCACATGAAGCTTCACACGGTAAAGCCTTGGCCCATTCTGTTCGTCACTATACTATTCATGAGTATAGGACCTAACGTCTATGCGCAATACAAAACAGCGCTGGGTATACGCTTCGGCGGCACCAGCGGTCTAACGGTAAAGCACTTCTATAAACCTGACATGGCAGTCGAGGGCCTCGCTGGAACCTTCGGCAACGGGTTTAGTCTAACCGCCCTGCTGGAGAAACACCTGCCGGTGTATGAGGCTCCAGGGCTTACGTTCTACTATGGCGGTGGTCTTCACGTTGCCTTCTACAACGGACGCTATGCGCGCAACTCCTTCGGTCGCGATATTGACTACCGAAACGGCAATGACGCAGGCATCGGCATAAATGGAATTGTAGGCCTGGAGTACAGGCTACCTGATAATATTCCCATTGCCTTCAGCATCGACCTAAAGCCTTTTATTGAGTTCGGTTCCAATGGGTATGTGGCGGTCGCCTCAGATCCGTCGATCGGGATAAAATTCATTCTGCCTTAAACCTGAAGAAGATAGCAGTAAAGGAAAACGGGACGCTCGCTAAACCTCCAGCCCGAGGCTCTTTGCCGTACGGGCACGTGAGGCAATCACCGCTGCCGGATCTTTGGACAAAGCGTGACCAAAAGAAGGAGCCATCTCTTTCAACTTATGCTGCCAGGCATCGGAGTGAAATTCCTTCTTGAAGCATTTGCTCAGCAAGTCCATCATGACGGCTGCCGCGGTGGATGCTCCTGGTGAGGCGCCCAGTAACGCGGCCACGGTCCCATCTTTGGAGACAACCATCTCGGTGCCAAACTCCAGAATGCCCCCTGCCTTCTTGTCCTTCTTGATCACTTGCACCCGCTGCCCGGCCTCCAGCAGTTCCCAATCGTTCAGCTCGGCCGTTGGCACATATTCGCGTAGGCTGTTCAGGCGATCCTGTGGGGAGAGGCGCAGCTGCTCGATGAGGTATTTCGTCAGTGGCATATTCTTAAGGCCAGCGAAAATCATGGGTATGGCATTGTCGAACTTGATGGACTTGGGCAAGTCCATCAGCGAACCGTTCTTGAGGAACTTGGTTGAAAATCCAGCAAAGGGTCCGAAGAGCAACTCTTTCTTGCCATGGATGATTCGCGTATCAATGTGAGGCACAGACATGGGTGGCGCTCCAACCGATGCCTTACCATACACCTTGGCATGGTGGTCGCGAATGAGATCCTTATTGTGACACTTCAGCCACAGTCCGCTTACCGGGAAACCCCCAAAGCCGTCGCGTTCCTCTATCTCGGCGCGTTTGAGCAAATGCAGTGTTGCTCCGCCGGCACCGATGAAGACAAACTTTGTATTTACGGAATCCTTTTCGTCGTTCAACAGGTTATGAACCTTTACCTTCCATCCTCCCTTTCCATCAGGATCCAGGTCGAGGGCTTCTACATTATAGTGAATCTTTACGCCCGGCATTTTGCTCAACGAACGGAACATCGCCCGGGTAAGCGTCCCGAAGTTTACGTCAGTACCCATCTCCATCCGTGTGGCTGCCAGGGGTAAGTCACCCGACCGTCCACGCATGACAATCGGCGCCCACTGTGCGATCTGGTCGCGGTCTTCCGACCAAACCATACCACTGAACATGGGGTTGGCGTGCATGGCCTTGTACCGTGTGCGGAGAAATTTCACATTGGCGTCGCCCCAGACCATGCTCATGTGGGGAACGCGGCTAATGAAGGTGGCAGGGTCGGCGATATGTTTTTTGTCGACCAGGTAGGACCAAAACTCACGCGATATTTCGAAGGCTTCACCGATCTTCACCGCCTTGGCAATATCGACATGGCCGTCAGCTTTCTCGGGTGTATAGTTGAGTTCACAGAAGGCGGCATGTCCGGTGCCCGCATTGTGCCAGGCATCCGAGCTCTCCGTGCCTGCATCGTCGAGGCGTTCGAAGACCTGAATGGTGATGTCGGGGTTCAACTCTTTAAGAATGATGCCCAGCGTAGCGCTCATGATGCCCGCCCCCATGAGGACAACATCGGTATGCTTTACCAACGGCTTTATCGACTTTGTGATCTTCTTGTGCATATGAAACTCCGAATTTAGTTCAACTTAACCATTCGTAAAAACGGGTTTCTGCAAAGGCACCGGAAGAAATCAAAATTCCGTAAGATTGCCCTGTGAACGCTACCCGAAAGATCGCCCTTCTGCTGGCTGTGGTATTCCTGCTGCCCGCCCTGTTCTTTTCCGGGTACGAGCTGTCATCCTTTAACAAGAATGAAGCCCTGATACAGGACGTCTACAACAAGCAACTGGAAGCCTTGCTTTTTTCGGTAAACCAGTATTCGGATGATGTGCTTAACCGGTGGATATCGCAAATGGAAGCAGGCGTTGATGTGACCACTTCTCCGGGGGAAATTCCGCCTTCTATCGCCAACATGTTATCCTATAATTCCGCCCTGATGGCCATATTCCTTATGGATACTGTCGGCAATCAGCCATCGCCACAGGTCTATGCCAGCGATGAAAACGGAGTGCAAGGCATTCGAAAAATGCTGGCGGATGCCTCGTGGGTGGATACTACCCAAATTCATCAGCTGATCAAATACAAAAAGAGCGGGTTTCAGAAAGTAGAAGCACTCCGCAGTCCAAATGATGGTGACAAGAACTATCAATGGCTGGCATTCATTACCCAGGGCACCACGGGTCGGCCTCGTCTTGCCGGATTTGTGATCGACCCTGAGGTTTTTGTGGAGGATATTGTCGGGCCTCGCCTGCAGGGTATTGCACGCGACCAATTCATCCTGTCCGTTATCCAGAAAGGATCTGGAGCAAGAATCTACAACACTGCTCCTGCCGACAGTGCTGGCACACAAGTTGCCGAAGCGCTGACACGGGAATTTTGGCTCCTGCCCGATTATGCGCTGGGCATACGCACCCGAGGCGCTTCTATTCAGGAAGTCATCAACAATCGAACACTCACCAACATGTTGTTGTTGATTGCCGTAGACCTCGCCCTCATTCTCGCCGTGGTGCTTGTGTTCATCAACGTGAAAAAGGAAGTGCAGCTCGCTCAAAACAAATCCGATTTCGTCTCCAACGTCTCCCACGAAATACGCACGCCCCTTGCCCTGATCAGCATGTTTGCGGAGACTCTCGAGATGGGCCGTGTAAAGTCGGAGGAGAAGAAACAAGAGTATTACACCATCATACACAAGGAGGCCCACCGCCTGTCAGGCATCGTGAACAAGATTCTGAATTTCAGTCAGGCCGAGGCCAACAAGAAGACACTACACATCGAGGGCGTGCACCCGGACACGGAAATACGCGAGATCCTCAAGACCTACGACTATCACCTCGCCAATAAGGGATTTACATACACCCTTCAGGAATGCCCGGATATGCGTATTCTCGCTGATCGGGAGGCGTTTGTAGAAACAGTCATCAACCTGATCGACAATGCAATGAAGTACAGCGCCGAAGAAAAGCGTATTGAAATCTCCTGTCGAAAAGATAAAGGTGTTGGCCACATCACCGTGAAAGATCATGGTGTGGGCATCCGTAAAACGGACCAGAAGCATATCTTCGACAAGTTTTACCGGGTACCTAGCGGCAATCTGGCGAAAAGCCGTGGAACCGGCCTGGGGCTATCGCTCGTAAAACAACTGATGGACGCCCAGCATGGCACAGTTTCGGTCGACAGTGAGCTGGGAAAAGGGTCAACGTTCACACTAACATTTCCGTTGGAACCGTCTACCTAGAAACATGGCTTATATCCTCATCATCGAAGACGAACCCGCGATGCAGCTGGGACTCAAGGACAACCTGGAGATGGAAGGGTATACGGTAGATACTGCCAGCGACGGTGAAGCGGGACTGAGCAAACTGAAAGCAGGTACGTATGACCTTGTGCTTCTGGATGTCATGATGCCTAAACTTTCCGGCTTTGATGTCTGCAAAGCCGCGCGTGCTGCTGGCGTGCAGACGCCCATCATCCTACTTACGGCAAGAGGCGAAGAAATTGATAAAGTTCTCGGCCTGGAGCTGGGAGCCGATGATTACATTACCAAACCCTTCGGCGTGCGTGAGTTGCTGGCCCGCATCAAGGCCATTTTACGCAGGAGCCAGCCCGTAGAAGAGGGCAAAGATGCAGGCATCACGAGCATTGGCCGGTTGACGGTGAATTTCAGCACGTTCTATACCGAACAAGATGGCGTTGAAATAAAGCTCTCCCACAAGGAAGTCGAAATCCTTGCCTATTTATACAAGCATAAGAACCAAGTCGTAAGCCGTTACGACCTCCTGGAAAATGTGTGGGGGTACGAAGAGCAAATTACTACACGCACCGTTGATAATTTCATTGTGCGGCTCCGTCAAAAGGCGGAAGCCAATCCCAACCAACCGAAGATTATCCAGACCGTGCATGGGTCGGGGTACAAAATGGTTATTTAATCATTGAACCGGAACCAGTGAGTGGTAATCGGTAAGCGGTGATCAGTAATCGGTATCCGCCAGTGGGCCCGCGATACTCCCGTGACATCTTGTTACAATCGTTTACGCAACCATGACATCTGGCGCCCGGGTGTGCCCGTTATTTACACCATAGAACGGAAACAAAAGCGACACACCTTAAACAAACACGTTATGAAAACAAGATCCATCATCCTCTCCGGCCTGGTTGTTATGCTCAGCGCAGCATTCACCAACGCACAATCTATCGAGCCTGCGGTGAAGATCCTGCCGGCCGCTGAAAAAGGAATGTTGAAAATCCTTTACGCCGCCAGCACTGAAAAGGCCGTTGACGTGAAATTCATCAGCGAGAACGGCCTGATCAAGTCAGACCGCATCAAGGCGGGCAGCTTCCAGAAAGGGTTCACGAAGAAATACGACGTGAGCGGTATCAAGGCCAACGCCTTCTGGGTAGAAGTTAGCTCTAGCGAGATGACGGTCCGCTACAAGCTGATCGAATCGAAAGACCGCCAGTCCTTCGTTCCTTACCTCGAGAAAACGACATACAACCATCCTTTGGTTGCAGCGATAAACTAGTTGGGTAGTTTTGTTAAAGGTGGGTGGCCCTCCGCGGGCTGCTCACCTTTTTCAATGTTTACGTACTTTTAACAAAAGAAATTCTGTGCGCCCCGCCATCCTCCTGCTTACGCTCCTCCTCAGCCCCATGGCGGTGCTCTCCCAGGTCATCGATCTGCGCGGCCAGTGGAAGTTCCATATCAACGACAAGCCCGGCTGGGCCAATCCCCAATTTGACGATTCATCATGGGAGAACATCTTCACACCATCCGCATGGGAAGATGAAGGCTTCCACGGTTACGATGGCTTCGCCTGGTACCGCACCACATTCGACGGCCGCAAACTCGACAAGAACGAAATCTACTATCTGGGCCTTGGATACATCGATGACAGCGATGAAGTATTTGTCAACGGTGTGTTGATCGGTTTCTCAGGCTCCATGCCGCCCAAATTTAAAACGGCCTACAATACGGAGCGCAAATATCCCCTGCCGTCAGAAGTCATTGATTTTTCCGGCCCCAACACCATCGCCATCCGCGTATTCGACGCCACACTCAGCGGCGGCGTCATCGACGGCAGACTGGGAATCTATCGGTCTGAGAAAAATAAATACCTGACCGTTGACCTTTCCGGATTGTGGTCGTTTGCACCCAGTCGCCGGGGAGAACGGATAACCACCGAAAGCGAGTGGCGAAAGATTATGGTTCCCGGTGCATGGGAATTCCAGGGCCACACCAAGTATGACGGATTTGCCTGGTATAAGCGCACGTTCACACTCCCCGACAATATGTTCGGTCAACCACTGATTTTGTTACTGGGCAAGATTGATGATTTTGACAAAACCTATATTAATGGTGTGCTGGTAGGAAGCACCAATGACGGAATGTCGTACGGTCGAAGTGAGTCGTATTCGAAAATGCGGTCTTATCAAATTCCACCCTCACTCATCAAGAAAGGATCCAACCTCATCGAAGTGTTCGTGGAGGATATGGGAAACCTGGGAGGAATCTATGAGGGGACGGTAGGGATTACGACGAGGCAGAATTATCTGAGGTATTTCGATAGGTAAGTTACACAGAGTGCACGGAGGCCGCACAGAGTGCACAGAGAAATACAAAATGCATTTCCTCCGTGTATCTCTGCGAGACCTCTGTGTTCTCTGCGTTACTGTATTTCTAGCCCTTGTCCAGAAACTTCCTCGCAATATTGAGTGGCCTCATGATGTGGCGCTTCTTCTGGATGTGGCCCATCTGCCGGGTAAGGATATCCTCGAGCATCTTGATGGTCTTGACAATGTAGGAGCCTTTATTCAGCATCACACACTCGGCGCGGCCACCCATGGCGGCGTCGGTGATTTCCGAACGCGTGGCGTAGCCGGTCTTGTTCAGCGTCTCGAGAACTTGGGTGGCCCAGATCACCGGTACGTGTGCGGCCTCGCAGATCCACAATATCTCTTCCTGGATTTCACTCAGCCGCTCGAAACCGATTTCCACAGCCAGGTCGCCGCGGGCAATCATCACGCCCAGGGACTCGTCCTTCATTCCGTTGAGTAGCAACGCCGGCAGGTTCTGAATGGCCGACAGTCGCTCGATCTT
Source organism: uncultured Ohtaekwangia sp. (assembly GCA_964392375.1). Classification (GTDB taxonomy): domain Bacteria; phylum Bacteroidota; class Bacteroidia; order Cytophagales; family Cyclobacteriaceae; genus ELB16-189. The sequence continues at coordinate 10,657 of CAYMPU010000049.1, forward strand.
CAGAATGATGGCTGGCAAACGGCCTTCGCCATACTTTCTTAACTCGGAGCGCAGCAACTCAATATCTTCCGGACTGATCACAAAAGAATAGCCAACCATGTCGGCATGCTTACAGATGAAGGGTATGTTGCGAAGGTCCTCCGGCGTAAGCGGAGCAATGGCGAGTTCAGAGTTGGGAAGGTTGATTCCCTTCTCAGCCTTCAGCACCGGGTTCTTGGTCGAAATCCGAACGATGCGAACGGTCACGGTTCCAGGTTCAGTGTGCACCACGGTAGCCTCAAACTTGCCGTCATCAAAAACAATGGGCTCGCCTACCTTGACGTACGAGAGAATTTCTTTGGGCTCGACATAGAGGATATCGCGCTTCTCTTTTGCAGCGTTCTTCCCGCTGCTGGCACTAAACTTCAGGTTCAACTCCATCCCTTCCTCGACAGGAAGTTGGTCACCATGACTCTTTTTCAACGGCTCGATGGATCGGATGCGGATCTTGGGGCCCGCAAGGTCCATGTAGATCTTGCACGTCTTTCCGGTTTTGAATTCTGCTTTCCGAAGTACGTGGATCATGTTCATCCAGGTTTCTTCATTGTCGTGAGCGCAATTGATGCGTGCTATGGACATCCCCTCATTCAGCATCTGCTCCACCAGCATGATGTCAAGCATCATTTGTGACGAGAAGGTTACCATAATGTGCGGCCTGTCTTGCACGGGAAATATTCCGAGAAGTCGTTCGGCATTTACCTGGCGCAGTCGCAACGCTGTTGAGAAGTCACAGACGGTATCGGCGGGCACGAGGTTTCCGTGTTCGAGCCAACTCAACACATTGCGCACCTGAAATAGTGTATGGCTCTCCGAGTTGGTCAGCGATGAAAGGCCAATGTGATGCAGGTATTCCTGCGCTTCGCGTATCTCCTTGCTGCGTAAAATCAGGTAGTGAATAAGGTTGGTACCACTACGGCGGAAATTGGGGTGCAAGGCAGAAAGCAGGTCGGCGTGGGTGGACTCCGCTTCGACCATCTCTTTCCCAATATCAACCAATTGCTCTGCAACCGTCTCGTGGGTATAGACGTCCGTGGGCGTTAGGGCTATCATAGGACTCAAGTTTTCAGGGCAGAAAAGGCTCCGCCGGGAGTATCCAACTTCAACAGTTTTCGGGAGTCGTGCTATGACCATTGTCATTGCCGGATATGTCCTGCATCAACTTTATGGATTCAGCGCCCTATAAATGAACACGGGGTTTCCATGATGTTTCGTCTCCCGGTCGATTCGCATACCATTCTTTTCCGCTACTCGCTGCGATGGGATATTGTTGATCTGGATGATGGATATGACTGAGCGAGCAAGTTGGCGACCGAAAGCCTCATCCAAGCACTTCCTTGCTGCCTCGGTAGCATACCCGTTGCCCCAATATTCCGGTATGATGGAGTAACCTACTTCTACTTCTTGTAAACCATCCACCTCCTGGATGAGCAGGCCGCACCATCCCACAAAGGCGCCGGTCACTTTGTCGACCAAGGCTAACGCTCCACCCTTGTTGTTTGCGTAACGCCATTGCTGTTTATCGAACCACTCCGTGCACAATGTCACCGGGTCCTTACCTCCGGTTTCCCAAAATTGATGTGATAACGGGTGCTGAAAAAACGGAAGACAGGCATTGAAATCCGAGGGCTCCACGTTACGGAAGAGAAGCCGCTCACTTTCAATGCCTGTCAGGAGATAAGGGTTCATCGTCACCTGTCGAGAAGTTCAAAGATACGCTACGCCGCGCAACACGAACGCTGGGGCTGAACTATGTATCCGCCCTTCTCTATGGCGGCGATTACAGCTTCTCTGCTGATACCATCGCTCAACTCGATCTCGGCCATAGCAGGACCAACCTGCTTGACCTTTGCGCCTGTAGCCTCCACAATACCGGTTACGGTCAACTGGCAATGCGGGCTTTTCATGTTCGGGATGTTCAATTGTATGTATTCCATAATGATTGTTGTTTAATGTATGCTATGAAACGGTGCGTCGATGCCGGTTGATTTGCGGTTTCCCAAGAGAAGGTTTCACAATTCCATGAATGACTGTTTGCCCTTTCTCAAATGGAAGCAAACTTCAATCGCAAACTGTTACTCACCACACTTAACGAACTCAGCGCCATCGCCGCTCCTGCGATCATTGGATCAAGAAGGAAGCCGTTGAAGGGATACAACACACCTGCAGCGATCGGGATACCGATGAGATTGTAGATGAATGCCCAAAACAAATTCTGCCGGATACCCCGCACGGTCTTGGCCGAAAGGACAAGTGCCTTGGGTATAGCATTGAGATCGGAAGTAATCAACGTCATCTTCGCCACATCCATGGCGATGTCGGAGCCTTTGCCCATGGCGATGCTCACATCGGCCTGAGCCAGCGCCTGTGAGTCGTTGATCCCATCACCGACCATAGCAACGATTTTTCCAGATGCCTGGAGTTTCTTGACAAATTCCGCTTTATCAGAGGGCATCACTCCGGATTTGAAGTGCTTCACTCCCACCTGTCTCGCCACCGCCGCTGCCGTCGCTTCATTATCGCCCGTGAGCATGTGTACTTCTATGCCCATCCGCTCCAGGGTCTCAACGGCCGCTCGCGACGATGATTTTACCTGATCAGCAATGGCGATGATCGCCAATATGGATTGCTCATTGGCAAAATACACCACGGTCTTGGCTTCATCTTGCAACCGCCTGGATTGTTCCTGAATGTCCGATGGTAATGTCAAAGCACGTTCCTCAAGCAACGCGGCGTTCCCGACGACATACGTTGTCTGGTCAACCGTGCCTTGCACACCCTTTCCAGTGATGCTCATAAAATCAGTCACTGCCATTGACGATGCCTCTTCACCCTTTAACCGATCGACGACAGCCTGCGCCAATGGATGTTCGGACTGAACCTCAAGGCTATAGAGTATATCACGTAGCTTGTGTTGATCGGTGGCGTGCGATGCCCACTGCAACTCCGTAACGACAGGTTTCCCTTCTGTGATTGTACCTGTCTTGTCGAGGATAACGGCATTTACGCGGCGCGCCATTTCCAGGCTCTCCGCATCCTTGATGAGAATATTGTTCTCGGCACCTTTACCCACGCCTACCATAATGGCCGTTGGTGTAGCAAGGCCCAGGGCACACGGGCACGCGATCACCAGAACGGTAATCGAGGTGAGCAGCGCGTGGGTAAATGCATCTTCACCGCCAAACACCATCCAGGCAACGAACGTGAGCACAGCGATGGCGATCACGATAGGAACAAAGATTCCAGCGATCTTATCAACAAGCTGCTGGACGGGCGCCTTGCTTCCCTGCGCCTCCTGAACCATTCTGATGATTTGGGCCAGTATGGTATCGCCCCCGACTTTTTTCGCCTCCATCTGGAAGCTTCCCTTTTGATTGATGGTTCCGGCAAATACCGGTGTACCGGATTTTTTCTCCACGGCCACGGGTTCACCCGATATCATACTTTCATCCACGTAAGAGGAGCCGGAGGTCACCACGCCGTCAACGGGAATCTTTTCGCCGGGCCGAACCAGAATGATATTCCCGACACGCACCGCTGCAATGGGCAATTCCCTTTCTGCTCCATCCACGATGACACGCACCGTCTTGGGCTGCATACCCATCAGCTTGCGGATCGCTGACGAAGTGCTGGATTTTGCCCGCTCCTCCAGCCATTTGCCAAGGGAGATGAACGTGACTACAACGGCAGCTGCTTCATAGTATACATGCGCATGCAATCCGCGGGCGTGCCAGAATTCAGGGAAGAATGTATTGAACACGCTGAAGAAAAAGGCAATTCCCGTCGAAAGTGCAACAAGCGTATCCATATTAGCCTTGCCAAAGCGCGCCTGTTTCCAGGCGTGAATGAAGAAGTTGCGGCCAAAATAAAATACCACCGGTGCTGCGAGAACCATCGAAATATAGTTGCCATAGGGAAGGTCCATGAAGAACATGCCGATGATGACTACGGGCACAGAGAGCACGGCCGACCAGATCGTCTGGTGCGTCACGTCCTTGAGGTGCGCAGCCTTGGCCGCTTCCAGAACCGCTTGCAGATCTTCGACATCAACGACCAGATCATAGCCGATGGATTGCACCGCCTGGCGCAAGTCTTGTGGTTTGGCCCGCTGAGGGTCATACTCTACCAAAGCCGTCTGGTTAGCAAAATTCACTGACGCTGATGCGACCCCTTCGGTGGCCTTCAGCATCGATTCAACGCTGATTGCACACGCGGCACAGGTCATTTCGAGTACCGGAAAGGTGCTACGTGTCATTTTCTGTTTGCTTTTCGTCGTTTCCATACGGGTTCTATTTGCTGTGTCTGATTACACTGCAAGTATACCGCAAGAGCACTCCTTGCGTTTTACACAATACCGGCTTTCTCTTATATACTCCCATGATCGCGGAAAGCGATCTGGAGTTGGGGGCTAAGCGACGTGGTCGAGTGGTTTGCGCGTCCCATCGGTACCCCTGGACTTCTTCAGTTCAGAAGGTGTCAATCCGGTGACTTTCTTGAACTGTGAAGAAAGGTGGGCGACGCTACTATAGCCCAGCAGGTGAGCAATTTCACTCAGGCTGCGTTCGTCATAGAAAAGGAGTTCCTTGACACGTTCGATTTTCTGACGGATGATGTACTGTTCGAGGGTAATTCCTTCTACCGAAGAGAACAGGCTGCTGAGGTAATTGTACTCGTAGTGCAGCTCTTCTGCCAAAATGGTTGACCAATTTGATTTCCGGTCCAGGCCTTCGGGGCGGTGAATGCGCTTGATGACTTCATTCTTGATGGACTCGATCAATCGCGACTTGCGGTCGTCGATGCGCTCGAATCCAGTGGCTAAAAGTGCTTTGTCAATGTCCGCCCACTGCTCTGCTCGCAGATCCTCCTCGTGCAACGCCACTTCACCCAGTACCACTTTCTCCGGATGCAGCCCCAGGCCCTCCAACTGCTGTCGCACCACCATGATGCAGCGGTTACAAACCATGTTTTTGACGTAGAACGTTGTCATATGAACGCGTATGATCTCAATTTATCAAAAAGAACAGCCATTTCCTGCCCCAATTTCCTCCGCCGAATGACGCGGCTGTCTACCGTCATTGGTGTGACTTTGTACATTCTTTAAGTCTTTGCACCAATTCTCGTTACCTTTCACTTACCATTCCCATTTCATGAAATCCTTGCTGATTCTGGTTGCCTGTTCTTTGCTTCTTTCCTGTAGCAAATCGGATCCCGCGCCGGCACCGTCGATCACAGCCTTTTCCCCAACTTCGGGACCGGTAGCTAGTACGGTAACGCTCAACGGCGTCAACTTTAGCTCTACACCTGCCAACAACGATGTGAAGTTCAATGGTGCGAAGGCTGAAGTAACGGCAAGCACAGGGTCATCCATCACCGTTAAGGTTCCTGCCGCGGCAACTTCGGGCATCATTACCGTCACAGTCGGAGGGCAATCCGCGGTCAGCGCATCTCCCTTCACCATCAACCCGCTGGTGGGCGTGTGGCGACATACGGGAACAACAGCCACCAACTGTACGAATGCTTCTGAAGACGGGGCCACAACGTGCACGGCGGACTGCCCCACCCTGACATTTACCGCTTCCGCCATTACCTATGCGTTTATTGGGGGCGCCTTTGACTTCACATATACCTTAAGCGGCAATACGCTCACAATCTCCAGTCCCGGAGGAAGTTTTTCACCAACGTATGTCCTCGCAGGCGGTCAACTCACACTGGTGTACCCGCCCGACGTATGTTCGGTGACGGAGACGTATGTGAAGCTGTAGTCACAAAAATTCACATTCAGGCACAAAAAAGCCAGATGATTGCTCATCCAACTTTTTGGTGATCCGGCTGGGAAAATATCATCGACTTTCAGATTACTGCCGGACCCAAGAACAGAGATGCCTTTTACAACCAGGTCTTCCCATGTCGGGACAGGCTTCTCATCCCAGCGGGATCATCCTGTTTCATATTAAAACAAAAAGCCAGGTCTGTTAAGACCTGGCTTCGTTTCTACTCTTGTGATCCCGCTGGGAACGGAACCTTATTTCTAAAGTGCTGATAATCAATTTTCTGTAAACATCGAAACCACTAGGTAACCGAGTTGGTCACCGAGGTGATTTGATTCAATTTGTAGTCATTTAAAGAACGAATTCTTAAAATAAAGATAAGAAATTTGAAGTGAATGGTTGAAGAAAGTGACCCAAAAGCTTTCAAAATCTATTGAGCCACTTTCAACGTGAAGGGCTACAATAGCCCCTCGTCAGCGAACGAATAGTAACCTTCAGTGGTAACTATCAGGTGATCGAGGACCTGGATTTCAAGTAGCTTTCCGCCTTCCCTCATCCTCCTGGTAAGGTCAATATCAGATTGACTTGGAGTTAGATTTCCAGAAGGATGATTATGTGCCATCAACAAACCACTTGCTCCGGCCTTAAGTGCAGCTCCGAAAATAATTTTCGGATCAGCTACAGTTCCACTTACTCCTCCGGTGGAAACTTCAACAATCCCGAGAACTTTCTGGGCTCGGTTTGTAAGGATCACTCTGAACTGTTCGATGAAATCAATCTTGCTTTCATCCCATGTTTGTTTGAAAATGCAGAACGCATCCCTTGACGATGTAATCTTGGGGCGTAACGAGGGCTTTACATTTGCGCTGTATGCAAGTTGGATCTCTGCCACTTCATACAACTTCATTTCATTTGTGTTTTCCATAATCGTTTGAATTAATTATGGTGCCCCAGCAGGCTTAGGCCGAAATTTGCGCAAGGAGGAACGGAATAAATGGGGGTTCCTGGAAGGAGGCACGACTGGAAGGGGGAAACCGTTTATGCCGTAGTTCCTTGCTAGCATATTCAGGCATAAGCCTAAATTCGTACCAATGATTAATGAGAGAATTATTAATAAATACCTATGAGACCTATTGTTATCAATCAACATTACATCCCGAAATCTTACCTGAAA
>CAYMPU010000050.1:0-14530 GCA_964392375.1 uncultured Ohtaekwangia sp.
ACGTGGAATTGAAGAACGTCAGTGACCCCTGCACGAGCGAAGCGGCGAGGATCATGCTGATCCCGGAGATGAGTACCGACTCCGACAGGAACTGGAAGACCAGCTGCTTTCTCATCGACCCCAAGACCTTTCGCACACCCACTTCCTTTGCTCTTTCTGAAGATCGGGCGGTGGCCAGATTGACGAAGTTGATAGCGGCAATCACCAGGATGAGGATACAGATAAGCATCAAGGCCCGTACGGCGGTAAGACTTCCGTTGGCTTTGATTTCATTCATCCGGTGTGAGGTTAAGTGAATATCTTCCAGGGGTTGCAGAAAGAAGCGATATCCATTACCATCCGTGATGTATTTCTTGTAGGAAACACCGAGATCGCGTTCGATGGGGCCCGCTACGTATTTTTCAACGACAGCGGGCATCTTTGCATCCACGGTCGCTGGACTTGCATGGGGTGCAAGTCGTACGTAAGTGAAGGTACCGGCAACATAGAAATTGGCTTCCCGGACAAAATCGATGTTCATGGCCGGACTCAAGGCATCAAACTTCATATGGGAATTGGCGGGGACATCCTCCATGACGCCTACAACTTCTATGTTTGTTCCAAACAATTGCAGCGCCTTGCCTATCGGCTCCTCATCGCCAAAATAGCGAGCGGCTGTAGATGCAGTGAGCACAATCGTATTGGGATCCCGCAAAACATTATTGGGATCTCCCTTCAATAGTTTGAAAGGAAAGACTTCGAAGAAATTCGAATCCGCAGCAAAGAAATAACTCTCCGAAAAGACATTATCCTTGTACCGGACGTTGGTGGAGAAGTTGGGGAACCCCACCAGGCGTGTGGATACTTCAATTTCAGGAATCTCCTCAGCGAGTATGGTTGAGAAGCCGGATGGGATCATGGCGAAATCGGCCACGCGGTCGGGATACTTGCGCTCCTCTACCATCCGGTAGATCCTGCCCGAATCAGGCATAAACTCATCGTACGAGGATTGATCATGGATGTAGAGGAAGATGATCAATGAGGCCGCAGCTCCTACGGAAAGGCCAACCACGTTGATGGCGGTATAGACTTTCTTCCGTAACAGGTTGCGGAAAGCGATCTTGATGTAGTTGAAGAGCATGATGGTTGGATCACTGAATTCAACGGTTTAGCCACAATCATACCAACCCAGAGACCCACCGCCATGCCGCAGCGTGAGGTTCAGGAAGAAAGCCTGTCCGTAATGGCACAGAAATGTCCGCTTTAGGGACAGCGTGAATCTGAGACTGGTATTCTGGAAATCGGCTTACTTGCCAATCGAATAGACAGCACCAAAACCTGCTTCCCAGAGCTTCTTCGTATAGGCCGGAACTTCAGTGTCCATGATGACCTTCCCGCGAGCTTCCAGTGTTGCCCACTCCTTATCCAACTCTGCCTTCCGGTCGCGATTGGGTTTGTTGACCCTCGGAATGTCACTCTCGGTCGCGTTGATCATGAAGAGGTAGTTGGCAGTGAACTTGTTTTCAAAGTTGTCCACATCGTCGTAAGCTTTGGCCTTGCGCTGGATCATGTCGCTATCCCAGGCGGTCATCTTTTTCACCAGCGCCTGTCCTTCCTTCTTGAGTGCGGCATACTTCTCGACGCTGCCCATATCCTTTAACACACCTTCAATCTGCGTGCGGGCTTTCACCATGGCGTTCACTTGATTGTGCATGGTGTTGAGGTTGGCTTCTACCTCCGACATGAACGTATGGTATTCCGCATAGGTGGCCGCAGTAGTCTCGTACAGCGGGTTGGGTAAGAGCTTGAAATCCGACTTACTCTCTTTGGCTTCGTACTTCACCGTAACGCTGTAATCGCCCGGTGATGCTTTGTGTCCACGATAGCTCGATTCAATATAGGTTGCGGGTGCTCCGACCATGATCGGGTAGCGCATGTCCCAGACAAACCGGTTGAGTCCTCTTTTCTTTGACAACGTTGGGTTTGCGGGAGGTCCACCAGCGTAGCCCTGATACGTCTCATCGGCTTTTGAGGTGAAGGACCGAACTAACTTTCCGGTCGCATCCTTGATCTCGAGGGATACATGGACGGAGTCCGGAAGTTTCGGCAGTTGATAGTAGATGACCACACCATTGGCTGGGTTTACACCTTCAAACTCATTGGTACCCTTGAAGTCCTCAATGTCGGAGCTACTGAGAGGGCTGCCCCAATTGCCAATGATGGCATCATCGGGCTTGTGTACTTTGAATGTCTGATCGGCAGCGTTGTACTGCCGAACAAGGCCGAGATCATCCAATATCCAAAATGAACGGCCGGCTGTGGCCACGATCAGATCATCATGGTGGATGAGCAAATCCGTGACCGGGGTCACCGGGAAGTTCAGCTGAAACGGCTGCCAGCTCGTGCCCCCGTTGTACGAGATGTACATGCCCAGTTCGGTTCCGGCGAAAAGTAATCCCTTTCGCTTGGGATCTTCGCGGACGACACGGGTATAGGCTCCTTTAGGAATTCCTGCTCTAATGTTAACCCATGTCTTGCCATAGTCCGTGGTTTTGTAAAGGCCCGGTGTAAAATCATTGAACTTGTACCGGGTCGTCGCGATGTAAGCCGTCGCCGCATCATGAGGGGAAACTTCGATGGCATTGACGAGGCACTCTTGTAAGGTCTTGAAGGTGTTGGTCCAGGTCTTCCCGCCATCGCGGGTGAGACTAACAACACCGTCGTCACTTCCTGTCCATATCACGCCTTTCTCAAGGGGTGACTCGATGACGTAGCTTAGGGTGCCATAATTTTCTGCGCCAACAGCCTCGTTGGTGTACGGTCCGCCACCTTTGCCCTGCTTCTCCTTTTCGTTCCGTGTGAGGTCTGGAGAAGCTTCTTCCCATGTAATCCCTTTATCGCGTGTGCGCAAGAGAACCTGAGCGCCGTGATAGAAGGTTCCGGGCTCATGTTTCGACCAGATGATTGGTGCATTCCAGTTGAAACGATACTTCATGTCTTTGGTCTCGCGACCGAGGTACTGAATGGGCGCTGCCATAACGCTTGTACTGGCGTCCGCTTTAGTATTTAATAATTCAACCGTGCCCAGATAGCTTCCTCCCATCACCTCATCAGGAGCATCGGGGTTGAAGGCCAGGAAGGCACTCTCGCCACCCGCTGAGTATGTCCAGTTGCGCTCGGTGATGCCATAGCGACCCAGCGCCATACTTTGGATTCGTACGGATGTATTATCCTGTTGTCCTGCATACAAGCGATACGGGAACATATTATCGGCACTCACGCGGTACAGCTGAGCAGTAGGCATGTTGGCTTGGGATGAAAAGGATTTGCCTGAGTTAAATGTCACACCCACGCCACCATCATCGATGAGTGCAAAGTTCTTGTTGTTATTCGGGTTGATCCAAAGGTCGTGATAGTCGCCATGGGGTCCATAGATATTCTCCCAGGTCTTCCCTCCGTCAATGGATCGAAGTGCGGGAGCGCTCAGGACATACACAATGTTTTCATTCTGAGGGTCCGCAAAGACTTCGATGTAGTACCATGCACGCTGTACCAGGCGATGGTCACTACTCACCTTGCTCCAGTTCTTGCCGGCATTGTCGGAAACAAACAAGGCACCTTGCTCCTTTTCGGTATCACTTTCGACCAGGCCATAGACTTTCTCGGGATTGGCACGACTTACCGAGATGGACATTTTGCCGAGTTCTTTGGGAAGGCCATTATTGATTTTCTCCCATGTCTCTCCCCCGTCGCTGCTTTTATAGAATCCGCTGCCCGGTCCGCCGCTGATCACCTTCCATGGAAGGCGTTGGTGGTGCCACATGGCTGCGTAGATCACCAAAGGATTGTGCATATCCATGGAGAGGTCAGCACATCCAGTGAGGTCATTGACAAAGAGTACTTTCTTCCAGGTCACCCCACCATCTGTCGACTTGTAAATGCCCCGGTCCTGGGTGGGGGCGTTGATGGCACCTTGGGCTGCTACCCATACGAGATCGGGATTTTTTGGATGGATGATGATTCGGGATATCTGTTGTGTCTTCTCAAGACCCAGCTTCTTCCACGTCTTCCCTCCATTGTTGGATTTGTAAACGCCATCACCATACGATGTCATAACGCCACGTGGCGCGTGTTCGCCCATGCCTACGTACACGATGTTGGGGTCGCTTTCCGAAACGGACACGGCGCCCACAGAACCCGTCTTAAAGAAGCCGTCCGAAATATTATTCCAGGTGACACCGGCATCTTGTGTTTTCCAGAGACCACCGCCTGTTGTACCCATAAAGTACGTAAGCGGGTCGCCGATTACTCCGCTGCCGCAGTTTGAACGGCCGCCTCGGAAAGGGCCGATGTTGCGGTATTTAACAGATTTAAGGAGGGTGTCGAGGTTTTGGCCAAGTGCCAGTGTAGAGACAAGTGCGAGTGTTACAAGTAGGCTGGTTTTTCTCATGGAGGTCTGAATAAGTGATAAGTTCTAAAGATATAAACTTTCAGTTCCTGACAATAGTCAATTTATGTGATCCTGCCTTTGAGAACTTCGCGTGTATTCCTTCGCGACCTTTGCGTTTACCATGCACTAAAACGCAGCGTGCGCTGAGGCAGGCGCAGAGAACCGCGGAGAAAATGTTTTCAATCACTACCTTTAGTGGCCAAGAACTATGAAAGATTTCAAAAAGTACTATTCGATCTCTGCCCCTCCCGAGACTGTTTATCTGGGGCTTACCCATCCCCTCACCATCCAGCTGTGGACGGGCGAGGTCGCCGAAATGTCGACCGAGCCCGGTTCCGAGTTCTCACTCTGGGATGGCAGCATTACCGGCCGCAATCTGGAGTTTGAGACCAGCAAGAAGATTGTTCAGCAGTGGTACTTTGGTGATCAGGCCGAAGAGTCTATTGTTACCATAAAACTCCATCCTGACGGAGAAGGCACTTCTGTGGAGTTGAAGCATACCAACATTCCGGATGAAGCCTTTGAAGATATTACGGAGGGATGGAATGGGGTTTACTTTGGGGCGTTGGCTGATTTTTATAGGGATTAAGGCTAACGTTCAACAACCAACAGCTTCCTTGACCCGATACATTTACATCTCCATCTGTATACTCATCTGCTTCGCCTTAGACCTACGAGGCCAGTCTGAGCGTGTTGTTTCAGGTGGTAATCCCGTCTTCCCAGGCTGGTATGCGGATCCCGAAGGAGTAATCTTTGGCAGCACCTATTGGATCTATCCAACCTACTCAGCAAAATACAACGAACAGGTTTTTCTCGATGCCTTTTCTTCACCGGATCTGGTCCAGTGGACGAAGCACCCCAGGATTCTCGATACGAGCCGTGTGACATGGGCATGGCGGGCGATGTGGGCACCGGCTGTGGTAAAAAAAGACGGTCGCTACTATCTGTTTTTTGGAGCCAATGACATTCAAAGCGATGCTGAACAGGGAGGCATTGGCGTTGCTGTAGCCGACAGACCAGAAGGTCCTTTCACAGATTATCTAGGCAAGCCGTTGGTCGACAAGTTCCACCATGGCGCCCAACCCATCGATCAGTTTGTCTTTAAGGACAACGACCAATGGTATCTGATCTATGGTGGATGGCGCCATTGCAACATCGCCCGACTGAAACCCGACTTCACCGGCTTTATGGCTTTTCCTGATGGAAGCACATTCAAAGAGATAACGCCAGAGAACTATGTCGAGGGCCCCATCATGTTCAAGCGCAACAACAAATACTATTTCATGTGGTCGGAAGGTGGCTGGACTGGGCCCGACTACAGTGTGGCCTATGCGATTGCCGACTCTCCGTTTGGTCCGTTCAAGCGCATTGGAAAAATACTTCAGCAAAACCCTGCTATAGCTACGGGTGCGGGGCATCATTCTGTGCTACATCCTCCGGGCACCGATACATGGTATATTGTATATCACCGGAGGCCACTGGGTGAAACAGACAGGAATGCCAGGGTCGTATGTGTTGACACCATGCAGTTTGACAACGATGGTCTGATCAAACCCGTGGTGATCACTGTGGATGGCGTAAAGCCACAACGGGTAAAAGAGTAGTTGGTTTAGATTGCTGCGTTTTTGAGATATTCCCATTATCTTACTTCCTAATAGCATAAAATGGCTGTATCCTACCCCATCTTCCAAAAGTGGTCTGCCGGAAAGACCACCATCAATGTCTTCCTCAAAATCCCCAACGCCTGGACGGCCGAGATGATCAGCTATCTCGACTTCGATGCCGTCACGATTGACTTGCAGCATGGTCCACTGGACTTCCCCGAGATGGTGACGATGCTACAGGCGATGAACAAGGAAAAGTATCCCATGGTGAGACTAGCGTGGAATGATCCGGCGGAAGCGATGCATTGCCTGGATGCTGGTGTGAAAGGTGTGATTTGCCCGATGATCAACAACAAAGCGGAAGCCGAGGCGTTTGTTTCGGCCTGCTACTATCCTCCGGCTGGCACTCGGAGCTATGGTCCCTGGCGCGCCAACATCCCTGCTCGCAGTACCTACATGAAGGACTACCACGAGGACATCCGACTCTTTGCCCAAATCGAAAGCAAGGACGGCCTCATGAATGTTAACGAGATCGCCTCAACACCTAAACTTCATGGATTGTACCTTGGTCCATATGATCTGAGCATAGACTTGGGCTACGAAAAAATGGCTGACTTTTCGGATCCGACCTTTATGGTGCACGTAAAGGCCGTGCTTGATGCTGCCAAAAAGTACAATTTGTTGGCGGCTGTCCAGGCCTATAATGAAGATGATGCCGCCATGTTAGGCAAAATGGGATTCAACATCGTCACCCCAGTAGATGAAAGCGCTGTGATGATGCAGGCCGTCAAAGAGAAGTTGTCGAGAGTGGTTGCGAAATTGGGTGGAGGGAAATAGCTGTGATCGGTGATCCGTGAACAGTAATCGGTTTGCGATGGATCAATCTCTACTTGACGCGCTCATACTTAAACAGAACTTCCTTCTCCTCGCCAGGTTTTCCAATCATGACATAGACATTTAATGCATCGCTGCCTGCGCGCTCGAACGTCATCCCATCAAAGTAGGCCCGGTTATTGGCAATCTTGACTAACCGAAAATCTACGGTCTTGTCTTTCTCCTCCCAGCCCTTGAGGTTGCCGTGGAAATGTTTCAGCCGGATGATCAGGGAGTTTCCCTCTTCCGCTAGGGCAACGATTTCATAGAATGATACCTTGCCGTCAACGACCAGCTTGAACGCACACATCATGCTGCCACCCAGCGGCGGAGTCCATACTTCTTCTGTAATGCCGCCAAAGGCTTCACCTCTCCAATGACCCTGGATCCATTCAACTTCCGAAATCTTGGCCGGAGGACTTGCTGCCGATGTTGGTAAGGACATGGTATTGGCCGAATTGTTCTGTGCCTGAGAACTGATGCATGCCAGCATGAAGCACATTAACAGCATGAATTGTTTGCGTGTAATCATTCGAAACGATACGTTCATGTTGAACTCCTAATTTCAGATTATGGAAAAAGTGACTTGTAAATGATCTCTGCAGCCACTTCTGTTCCAACCTCCGATGGGTGAAACTCATCGGGGCCGTAGTAGCTCCAATCTCCCGTGTCATCGATGTGGCGTTTCCATGCATATCCGACAGGACAGAGAATGGCTCCCGTCGCATAGGCTGCCGAGGTGTAGTTGGAGATAACGCCACTGAACGTGTGATAGTTGACCCGGGCAGGCCACACCATGAAGAAGGCTAGTTTGGTGTCGTGCTGCTTGCATAACTGCTGGATCAATTCGCCGTACTCCAACAGCGATTTTGCTCCGTCAGATTGGGAGGATGGCCCCTGTTGGACTACGACAAAATCATAGTAGCCACTGCTGATCATACCTTGAAGGCACCCTTCGTTCCAATGATCCTGAAGGGCGTAGTTTGGATAGGCCATCATCTCCTTTTCAAGCCGGTTTCCCTTTGAAGCGCCGATGGCTGCAACACGTGAAGGAAGATCGTTGAAGTAGGTCAGGCTGTTGCCGACGAAGAGGATCTTCCTTACTCCAGCCCGCAAAGGGGGCGTTGGATTGCACGTGGCGGTGTTGCCATTGCCCTGCGTTGAGCCTCCAGATGGCGGACCCGCTGAAGGATCATTGCTTGGCTGGCAGCACACCAACACCCACAACAGAAAAGCGCCAAAACCTTGTCTCATAGCAGTTTGCAAGATACTCTTTCGGCTATTCCGGAGAATCACGTTACCTGAGGTACTTCGATGCAAGCAGGAAAGGCCGCACGCCGTGAATTTCTCCTCGGCAGCCATTACCTTCGAGAATCAAATTGGATTCTACGTGTCCGAAAGAACAGAAACGGTAATCATCGGTGGCGGGTTTTCCGGGCTAGCGGCAGCACGGGAACTGCACCGCCACGGACGTCCCTTCCTCCTGCTCGAGGCCCGCGATCGATTGGGTGGACGAACCTATACCCGGCGTTTTGAGGATGGAAAGTACGTGGATCTCGGAGGCCAATGGATTGGTCCCACACAGGACCGAATGTATGACCTCGCCCGCGAACACAAGGTAGAATGGTATGAGACCTACAACCAAGGCATCAACATTCTTGATCTTGATAAGCGAATGAGAACCTATAAGGGCTTAATTCCAAAGATGGATGTAGCCTCGCTCCTGAACATTGACTTTGTGTTAAAGCGATTGGAATCAATGGCCAGGAAAGTCCCATTGGAAAGTCCGTGGACGGCGCCTAAAGCAAGGGAATGGGACAGTATCAGTCTGGAGGCGTTTGTCAGAAGGTCTTGCTTTACGAAGGCCTGCTATGCGGTAGTGCGGGCAGGTCTGGAAACTGTTTATGCCTGCGAACTGAATGAAGTCTCCCTCCTTCACGCACTTTTCTACATGCGATCAGGGACTTCGCTTAACTGTCTGCTCAGCATTCAAGGTGGCGCACAACAGCACCGCATCAAAGGGGGGATGCAGTTTCTCGCTGAAAAAATAGCTGAACCCTTCGTTTCAATGATTCACTATAACGCAGTGGCTCATACGGTCAGACACCAAGAATCTGAAGTCACCATTGAAGGAGATGGATTTTCTATTCAGTGCAGGAAAGTGATTATTGCAATACCTCCTGTACTTATTCCAGGCATCACCTTTCAACCCGAACTACCCTTGTACAAAACCCAGTTACTCGCGAGGATGTCGATGGGTATTGTGGGCAAAGTTGTGGGCATATACGCCAAGCCTTTTTGGAGAAGCAAGGGCTTCAGCGGTCAGGTCGTTGCCGATCATCATGGTCCTTTCCAGACCCTCTTCGACTCTTCGCCCGCCGACGGAGAGTACGGTACCTTGTTGGCCTTTTGCATTGCTGATCGCGCCAGAGCGTTTTTCGCCAAGCCGGAAGCCGAGCGGCAGGCTATCGCACTAGAATACTTCACCCGATATTTTGGAGATGCTGCTGCCAAACCGTTAAAGTACATTGATCATGAATGGGCATCAGAGCCTTGGTCCAGAGGCTGTTATGCTGGGGTATACCCCACGGGTGCGTGGACAAATTTTCGAGATGGGTTAGCCAGAACTGTTGGGAATATCCATTGGGCAGGCACGGAGACATCCGATGTTTGGTATGGATATATTGAGGGTGCTGTAAGGGCGGGCGAGCGCGCTGCCAGAGAGGTTATCGTGAACGTAACGTCATGAAACGTATACTTATCCTTCTGGTGATTGCGATCGTTCTATGGAAACTGTGGAGTTCCTATGACCGCTCCCCTTCCTGGAAATTCAGTGAATTGTCGATCGATGTTACTGAAAGCCTCACGGTTGATTCACTCTGCAATCGCAACATCGTCGGTATTCAGCCATTCATGGTACCACAGGATTACCTGACTGAGGAACACTTTTATAGGAAAATGAAGGGCTATTTTGATCAAGCCCGTTCATCAGGATTCTTCAGGGAGAATACTGTCGTTCTCCTGCCCGAATACCTGGGAACATGGCTGGTCATTGCAGGGGAAAAGGAATCCGTAGCAAGCCAGGAGACCATCGCCGGCGCCATGACCGTAATGGTGCTCAGCAATCCTATCCAAACCCTCCGTCACTACTTCATAACAGCCGGTGAGCCGGACCGTATGACCGCCAGCATTTTTCGGATGAAGGCAAGATCGATGGCAGGAATCTATTCACGCGTTCTTCAAAGGTTGGCCCACGAGTACGCTGTATCGATCAGTGCCGGGTCTATCGTCCTTCCTGGGCCACACATCGGCGACAATACCATTGTGACAGATCGCTCCGAGCCCTTGTACAATACTTCATTTATTGTTCACCCAAACGGTGTTTTGGACATCCAGTCGGTCCGCAAATCATTTCCCATCGGCTCGGAATTACCATTTATCAAGGCATCCCCCATCGATGCCTTACCCACCTACGATCTACCGATCGGAAAGACAGCCATGCTTGTCTGCGCGGATTCCTGGTACCCGGAGAGCTATGCGCGAGTCAAGCAACTTGCGGCAGAAGTGATTCTTGTCAATTCATACTGTACGGGCGACGCAACAATGAAAACTCCCTGGCGAGGCTATGATGGCGCCAACATGCCGGGCGACGTCGACGCAGCGGATGTTACCCGACTTACCGAGCGTGAAGCGTGGATAAAGTATGCCCTACCCGGAAGAATCGCCTCGTCAGGCGCTCGCATTGGCGTCAACATTTTTCTCCGTGGCACACTCTGGGATATGGGTACAGACGGACAACCCTTGATTGTGGCCGATGGAAGGTTGATGGAGATTACGCCCAGTGAACGTGCCGGCATTTGGAACCTTTGCTTTTAACGTATGTGCGACACCTTTCTGGCGCTTTCAACGGTTACACTGGGCGGCAACGTACTGCTGGCAAAGAATTCTGACCGCGAACCCACAGAAGCGCAAGAGATACTCATTGTACCCCGACGCCAACCTCAGGAGCGTCGTGTTCGCTGCACCTTCATCGATATTCCCCATCAAGCAGAGACGCAAGCCTGCATTCTTTCAAAGCCTTTTCACATGTGGGGTGCTGAAATGGGTGTCAATGAATCTGGGGTGGCGATCGGTAACGAAGCAGTATTTACCAAAGTAGCCCACCCAAAACGGAACGATGGTCTTACCGGGATGGACCTCCTTCGTCTCGCCCTTGAACGTAGTACTTCAGCTTCACAGGCTGTTCAATGCATCACCACACTGCTGGAGACTCATGGCCAGGATGCGTGCGGGGGCTATCGGGATAGGCGCTTCTTCTATCACAACAGCTTCCTGATTGCGGATGCTACAGAAGCCTGGGTTCTGGAAACTGCCGGACGTGAATGGGCGACACAAAAGGTGGATGACATCCGCAGCATTTCAAACCGACTGAGTATTGCAAGCGGAGGTCAATACAGTAATGGTGCTCAATCTACAGCGATGAACAAACGCTGGTGGGATGGCCAATCTGCATTTGACTTCCAGCATGCCTACTCCGACCGGCTGTATAGCTGGCTTGGGAGGGCCGCTTCAAGGGCTTCATGTACGGCTGAAGCATGTTCGTCGCATCGAGGGAATCTCACGGCCGCCCATTGCATGCAGATACTGCAGACACACAATCTACCAGACGATCGCTTCCATCCGGGCAAGGCCAATACCGGCTCTATCTGCATGCATCGAACCAGTATCCTGAATCCCAGCGAAACAACGGGAAGTATGGTTGCCGAACTGCGCAGAGGAAGTCCTCACACTATTTGGCTGACGGGTACACCGCATCCCTGCCTTTCCGTTTATGTACCCTTTTTCTTTGGTGTCCATGGTGCTCTTCCAATACTACACCCCTCCGATTCACCCGATGGGTCATTGTGGTGGAAGGCGCATACACTCCATCGCCAAATTTCTAGAGACTATCAGCGCAACAAAGCCCGGATGGATCAGGAGCGTCGTGAACTTCAGGAGGCGTTTATTCGTGAAGAGGCTTCATGGCTGGCCAAAAAACCCGCACCGGAAGAGTTAGCAATGTTCACGCAGGATTGTCTAATGCGCACTGTACAAGCATTGGATCGTTGGATTACAATTTTCTGAAAGTGGACGGTACTTTGGCATAAAACTTGGAGTTGGTCTTCAAGAGTGGCTGTTTTAGCAAATCACCCTTCTCATGCGTACCAGAAACATGATTCGTCATCTACTGATCGTGATCCTCGTGTTAACCGGATCAACTGCCCCGGCTCAGGAAGTAGATGCAATCAAGTCGGCCTCAGCAAGCGGTTCATCCCACTCCCGTTTCGACGACAACTCATCCAATTCGGGTCGTGGTGGTGGTCTGCTCCTCGATATTATCACCTTCCTCCCCGACTGGCAATCATTTAAACTACACGACGACAACAAGCTTCGGTATCCTCCGACGATCTCGTTGGACGGAATGTTCCAGGGGGCTTTCAAACCTTCGGATACCTACATTCTTTGGCCGCGCATTCGAGGCAACTGGGGATTGTTCTCGACCGATTTCCGGGTGAACTACATGGTTGAGAAAACCGATGCCGGAGTCTCTGACTTGCGTACCAATGACTGGCAGATACTGCAGTTGAACATCATCACCAGCCGGTTCATCACAGGGCGCATTGGCTTTGGAACCATGGTGGAAGCCTTTGGCAATAGAAAAGAGTATACGGAAGCCACCATTGGATTTGGCATTCACGCTCCGGATCATTCTAATGCCTTCTTCATGGAATACCGGGAGGCTTTTCAGTCCAACGCCGATGTCACCGCCCGTATTGAATTCAGTGCCAACTACCAGCATCAGATCTTCCGTACCGGAGCGCTGCACGGGTACGTCTCAGCGGGTGTTGTCTATCAGAAATATTATGGCAGCATTGATTTCTGGGGACTGCAGGCTGGGGTTGTATTCCGGGTGTTCAGGCACCGGGAGTAGCTGCCGTAAAAATTGCCGATCAATCGGCTGGGAACAAGGTTGAATCGATTCCTGGAATGACCCGAAGCGCATTCTTGTAATACACCTTCCTCAAAACGGAATCGGGCAGCGCGAGGCCATACATCTTCCAATGCGCGTGATACTTACGGTAATAATCAAAATACTCATCGTCTGTCTCCAGCACCCGGAAGTAGGTGTAGTACTCCTTCACATTGTAGGTATCCTTCCCCATCATCACACGGTCTTGATACTGAATAAGCCACTGACGAGCAAACCGCGGCTGCCTCCCCAACTCGGCCAGCACAGCTCCCAACTCGGTGTACACATTCGGCATTTCATCAAGGATCTTGCCAAGTCGGTAAAGGTCGTTGCCGAACCAACCCAGGTGTGCATTGATGAATTTTGTTCCAGGATGCTTTCGAAAGACATTATGCTGCTCCCCCATGACTTGCTCAAAAGGTGGATACTTGTCAGCCGGGCGGTACCGGCCCGGATGCTGCTTGAGTTCAAGCCACCGTTCGTTATGCTTGTCTTTAGCGTTCCAGAAAGAATTCGGCTCGCCGGAATGAATGAGAACGGGAATCCCCAGTTCACCGCACTTTGCCCAGATCGGGTCCAGGCGCGGATCGTCAATGGCAATACGATTTCCTTCATTGTCCGTCTCATCAAGTCCCAGTGTCTTGTATACTTTTAGACCCCTGACGCCTTGCTTCACTCCTTCCTCCATCATGTTCAGGGTCTCCTCAGGCCATCCGGCATCATCGAGTTTCTCGAAATCAATATTCAGAAAGAGTACAAACCGGTTTGGCTTGCTATTCTTCACATTGTCAAGCGACCATTCAAGGTACTTCCCGCGAAACCCGCTGAGGTTGACCATAACGCCCATGTTGAGCGAGTCCATTTCCAGGACCAACTTGTCGAGGTCCTGAACCGGCATCGTGAACTGGTGATTGTGAACGTCGACAAAAGGATATTTTGACCTTGTCAGTTTGTGTTCAGGTACTTTGAGCGTAGAGACGGGATTGTATTCTTCCACATCCATGACGTTGAGTCGGTATTGAATCAATCCAATGACCCAATACACGGTCCCCAGGAAAAACAGCACAGCGACAGGCAGAAGTAACCACTTCCGTTTTGAGAAGGCCATGATAAATGTTTACCGGAGCCCGATCGGTACGCGCAGGAGTGTCTTATCCCACGCCATGTTCATGTTTACACCCACAGAATCAGACTCAAAACTGATCGTAAATGTTTCCACTTCGGAAAGCATCGGATCAACCGGAACTGCCACAGTAAGAAGATCCAGGCTATGATCGGGTTCCATCGCGGCGCTGAACCTTACGCCAAGTTCGCTATTGAGGATAATCTTAAAGGCTTCAGCACCGGGCACAGCGTACATGCGGTAGCTGCCAGCATTCACGGGTTGACCGGCAAAGGTGATGTCCTTGCTGAAGGTAATTTCCGTGGCGGCATTGGCTCCCAGCCTCCAGTACTTACCATAGGGTTGGAGATCCTTCAGATTCTTCACCGAAAATCAAACGGCCCCGCTTCGAAGGCTGGCTATAGGATACATTGATGTCAAGGCCACGATCGCTGAAAGCAGCTTTCGTAGGGGGGTTCTTAACCGGAGCGAAAAACAAGCCGTAAATGACC
>CAYMPU010000051.1:0-15989 GCA_964392375.1 uncultured Ohtaekwangia sp.
ACCGTTCACTGTTCACCGTTTACTGTTCACCGCTCACCGCTCACCACTCCCCCCCATCAATTCCCATTCCCCGTCACCTTCGAAGGCTTACTCTTATTCAAATAATGCTTCACCCGAAAGCGAAACAAATTATCGTCTGTAGAAAAGTCACCCACAAGGGTATTGTAGGATTGCTGGAACGTGTAGAGGAATTCAAACCGCCACGTATAGTTGAGCCGGAATCCGGGCCCGAGGCGTATGCGGTAGCGGTTGGCAAACCGTTCGTTGACCTGCTGGTCGATGGGCAGGAAAGCTTCGACGTCGGCGATCAGGTACCACAACTTGTCGCCGTCATACATGGTCTTGCGGTTGAGAGCGGAGACCGTCTCGAACCGGATTCTTCCACGCACACTTTGCTCCTCCGTGCCCGTCTCCTGATAGAACATGTTCCGTTGTTCCACGCGGAGCAGGAGTCGTGTCATTATCCTGCTGTTGGGGGTGAAGTGAATCCGTGTACCCAGCATGACCCGGACCTCGGTGCTTGACAGTGCCTCGTACTGAACGGTTCGGTTGTACAAGAGTGCGCCCATGAGATCGACCCGTGGCGTAAGGGCATACTCCGGCGTGACCTGCAGGTCAAACGAGCGCCACCGTGGCTCTTCGAGGAGGGTGCTGTAGGTAGCAGCCAGCTCCACGTTCCAGGAGTTTGCGAACGGGTAGTTCAGCATATACTCCGCCCAGATCTGGTTGTTGGTAGTCTGTGCCCGTGCCGGCAAAACCATCACGATCATGAATGCCACTGCATACAAGGCAACACGGACCAAAGCAGACCGAAAAAGAATGACCTGGGTAGGCATTATGGATTTCTCGTTGCTCAATTTTTCCTTACATTGAAGATACTGCCACAAAATTCCACCACCATGAATAAGTTACTCACCATCACTGCCATTTTTGAAGGGGTTACCGGAGCTACGCTGATCCTTGTTCCTTCCGTTTTTGTTTCTATTCTACTCGGCGTTTCGCTTGTCGAACCGTCGGCCTTGCTGGTGGCGAGACTCGCAGGCACCGCCCTCCTTACCCTGGCCATGATCTGCTGGCTTCACCGAAACGCCTCACACTCCGTCGCCGGAATCATCAAGGCGCTACTCTTCTACAATATAGCCGCCTCCGTCTTACTCGTCTATGCCTCCACCGCCGGTTTCACCGGACCAGGCATCTGGCCGGCAACGCTGACACACACAGCCTTGGGCGCCTGGTGCTTCTACGCCCTGCGCCCCCAGCATTAGAGCCAGCACTGTCACCCCGGACTTGTTCCGGGGCTGGTGCTTCTACGCACTTCGCCCCCAACGTTAAGTCTCTATCAGTGATAACTGGGACGGTTCACCGTTTACCGTTTACAGTTCACCGTTTACAGTTCACCCCGATTCCGCGAGACGCTACATCGGGGCAAGCCGCTCACCGTATACTGATCACTGATTACCGATCACTACCCGCCGCCCAAACCAATCAATTCACGCGCACCGTATAATCCTGATTCACCGCATTAATCTTCATCTTCTGCGCAGGCATATTCAGCACCGTGGTCGACGCATGATTGACACCCGAGCTGAATTTCTCGTAGTTGATCTCACCGTCGATGGCGTCTTTGCCCAAAAGGCTTGAGAACTTTTTGCCGAGGTACAGGTTGGTCTTGGCGTCAACGCGGATGGTCAGCTGGTCACCTTGCACATAGACATCCTTGCCCGTGGCCTCGATCACGCCATTCGTGTTGGTCACGGTTGCCTTCGTCATGAAATCCATCAGCTGGCCTTTGGTCATGAACGTATAGGCGATGGACAGCTCCAGTGCCTTCTGCACGTAGTCCGCTTTGTCTTCGATGGCGCTCTTCTGTGCGCGGCCACGGAGTCCACGCTTCTGTTCCACCGAACTCTGTGCGTCGACCATCTTGGCCTGCACTTTGCCTGCCGCATCAAAGCTGAATTCGGTTAAGGTCGTCAGTTTCACCTGGCCGTCCACCGACACGTCAGATTTGCGCTTCCAGATGTATTGCATGAGTTGCTTCGTGTTCGCCTCATCAGCAGCGCTGATAGCGAGGGCGAGTTTTTCATTGTCGGACTGGGCGAGGGCAAGGGTGGAGAGGAACATTCCACAAAGGAGGATGAGTGCTTTTTTCATGGTTGTTTATTGATTTATGGTTTTGAATCTTAGAGGGGGGAAGGAGTCAGGAGTTAGGAGTCAGGAGACAGGAGGGGTGACTCCTAACTCCTATCTCCTGACTCCTATCTCCTCTCCCCTACTTCTTCTGTTCTACGACAATCTTTACAATCTTTCCAGTGAAACGGTTATCACCTTCTTTATAGTCATTCGACACCGCCGTCTCTCCGTCCATGCCTACGTCGGCGCCTTCATCGCCGGAGAAGGCGAAGGGTTGGGTCTTGGGGATTTTTCCTTCTGCTGCCTTGGCTCCATCGACATACAGCACACAGGATCCGCCGGCGCCGGGTTTGGGGGCGTCAGGAACAAATTCATAGCGTATGGTGTGCTTGCCGGGCTTCAAGGCCGACGATGCGGCGATGTTAGTACGTTCCAGTCCGAAGAAGTTATACTCATGGTGAACAACACCGTTCTTGGCATACAATGTCCAGCCACCAAAACGGCCAGCCTGCGACAACATAACCCCGTTGACGTTGGCGGGCACATCCACTTCGGCGGTGATCGAGTAGCTCATCATCTTGATGTTGATGAAGACGTTCTCCATCAATCCCGTCATGCCCTCATACAAGGTGAGGCTGGTGCGCTTGCCCATCACATCCGGACGGCCGGCAATTTCCGCGTTGAAACGTTCGGAGCGGCGGTCGTCGATCGGGAAGACGTGGTTCGCCGTCGCTACTTCGTCAAACTTCTTCTTCATCTCCGCGAGTTTCTCCGGCTGTGATGCCGCGAGGTTGTTGGCCTCACTGAAATCTTCGTTCACGTTATACAACTCCCACACATCTTCACTCAGGGGCGGCAGTTGCGTCATCAGCCAGGGAATGGAATGACGGGCAGCGGCGACCCAACCTTCGTGGTAGATGGCGCGGTTGCCAAACATCTCGAAGTACTGCGTAGTGTGTGTCTCCGGCGCGGCGGCGTTGTCGAAAGAGTACACCATCGATGTACCACTGAAGGGAATCTGTTCAGTACCGTTGACGGATTTCGGAAAGGGAAGTGAAGCCGCTTCCAAAACCGTCGGCGCGATGTCGGTGACGTGTGTAAACTGGGAGCGAACTTCTCCTTTGGCTTTAATGCCTTCCGGCCAATGCACCACCACGCCATTGCGTGTGCCGCCGAAGTGCGAGGCTACCTGCTTCGCCCACTGGAACGGCGTATTCATGGCATGTGCCCAACCCACCGCAAAGTGCGGGAATGTGCTGGGGCTGCCCCAATCCTCATAGTGCGGCATCATCTGCGATGCCTGTCCGATGATTCCGTTCAGTGCCATCATCTCGTTGAAGGTACCTTCCGGACCACCTTCGGCGCTGGAGCCGTTGTCGCCGACAACATAGAAGAACAATGTGTTGTCCAGCTCACCCATCTCCTCCAGTGCGGTGATGAGTCGGCCTACTTCGTGATCGGTATGCTCGGCGAAGCCCGCATACGTCTCCATCTGGCGCGCGAAGAGTTTCTTCTGGTCGGGCGTCAGTTTTTCCCATGCCTCGATGGCATCTGGTCGGGCCGTCAGCTGTGCGTCTTGCGGGATGATGCCCAACGCCTTCTGGCGGGCAAAGGTTTCTTCGCGGAGCTTATCCCATCCCTGGTCGAACTTGCCTTTGTATTTTTCGATGTACGCTTTGGGTGCGTGATGGGGTGCGTGCGTGGCGCCGGTGGCGAAGTAAACATAGAATGGTTTGTCGGGCGTCAGCGACTGCTGAGCCTGCACCCAGTTCATCGCCTGGTTGGTCATGTCGGTGGTGAAGTGGTAGTCTTCCGACTTCTCATGTTCCACGCGCGTGGTGCCATCAAAGGTCGCGGGTGCCCATTGGTTGGTTTCACCGCCGATGAAGCCGTAGAATTTATCGAAGCCGGAGTGTGTGGGCCAGCGGTCGTACGGGCCTGACGTAGAAACTTCCCAGGGAGGTGTTTCGTGATACTTGCCGAATGCGGCTGTGCTGTAACCATTGTGCCGGAGCATTTCAGCGAGCGGCGCTACACTTTGCGGACGGATACCTGTGTTGCCAGGGAAGCCCGTCGCCAGCTCCATGATCGCGCCGGCATTGTTGAGGTGGTGGTTGCGTCCGGTGAGCGAGGCTACGCGTGTTGGTGAGCAGAGCGCTGTGGTGTGGAAGCGATTGTAGCGAAGTCCGTTTTGAGAGAGGCGCTCCAGGTTCGGCATGTTGCACGGGCCACCGAAGGCCGTCGATGCTCCAAACCCCATATCGTCGATCAGCACGACGACGACGTTGGGCGCTTTTTCCGGCGCCTTCACTTCGAATCGGGCCGGTGCTTTCGCTTCGCGGGCGTCGAGGATGGTTTCATTGGGATACTGCGGCTCCTTGATCGGCAATGAAGTCCGATCGATGCCACCTGTCTGTGCGGCTTGCTCTGTCTTGGGTGCCTGGCAGGCCACCAACAAAGTGATGGCCACAAAACTGAGGGCCTGAGAAACGTTGATTTGTCTCATTAGTGGAATGTGTATTCAGCCAAAGATCAAAAGAAATTCTCAGGGTTCAAACCCATGAAGCCTGCCGTGGACCTTATTGGTTTGGTCCTCTCAAAACCGGTATCCGAGCCCCAGCTGCGCTGTGTTCAGGTATCCGTTGCCGTAATACATATTGGCAACATAGGCCCATTCGTACTCAAGATTCAGGAACAGATTTTCATTGAGGTTCAGCATCCCGCCGGCACCCAGGCCTCCATAGAATCCACTGTCGTTGGTTTCGACGGATACCGAAGGTGACTCTACTTTGTAGCCTCCAAATTGCCAGCCTAATGCTCCTTTGAGGAAGAACTTGAACTTCTCACTATTGCCAAACATGATCTTGGGTGCGTAGAACACAGGCACGGAGCGGATGGTCGCTGTGGTAGTAATACCATTACCTAAACCGGCTGAAGTGGTCTGTGTGGCCGTAGTACGCACATAGCCAACATTGAGACCATGGGATATCTTCCCCTGGTTGGGATTGAACTCATAGAGTCCGTTGATCCGATACCCGGATGCCGATGAGGAAGAATTTTCCGGCGATGCTGAAGCCCAGCCACCGCTAAGGGTAAAGGCACTCTCCTGCGACCAGGCTGTTGCGCAAACGAGCATGAGGGAAATGATGATCAGGTTCCTTTTCATAGGTGATAAAATTAGGGTATGTGAATAATGTGATGCGGAGGTAAAAAAATGTCCGGCGAAGGTAATTCCTTCATCTTTGTCTTTGTAAACGGCAGCGTTTACAAATTGCTATCTTTGGAAGCACTCATTATGAAGCACAACCATTCATTGCGGGACCGTTGGACACAGGCAGGTTACGACCTTTTTGCATCGGAGGGAATGGAGTGCCTGAACATCGAACGCCTGGCTCGAGTGACAGGACTCAATAAGTCAGGGTTCTATCATCACTTTTCGGACCGCCATGGATTTCTGGATGAGATGTTGCAGCATCACTGCGACAAGGCAAAATTGATGGCCCTGGACCTTGCCACCATCCAGTCGCTTGATCCCGATATGTTGAATATCCTGATCAAATGGAAAAATGGTATTCTGGCGCATCAGCAGTTGGTCAAGAACCGCCATCACAAGCAATGCCTCGATTGCCTAAACAAGATCAACGATCTTATCGACCCCATCGTGATCCCCCACTGGTCCCGCTACATCGGCCTTCCCGACAACCCCAAACTCGCCTACCACTACTACGACATCGTGCGCGACATGTTCTACGCCCGACTTACCCCCGACCTCTTCCAGATGGAGACATTGCGTACGTTGGTCGTTGAGGAAGCGAAGGGGTTGCTACAACTGATACGCGAAAGTGAACAGGGTCTTATTTCTCCGAAACCTTAGTGCGGAATGGTTACACAGAGATTCACATCTGTGCAATCTTATTTCATTCCTAATCTGTGATAATCTGTGTAATCTGTGGCAAAACCCTACATCATCCTGACAATAATCCCAGCGATGACAAACTCATAAAGCAGAATGATCGAAACCACCTGCACGAGAATCGTCATGAGCAGCAAAACCTTCCTCTGGCTCAAGGGACTGAACAGCTGGTAGCGCACCTGCACGAAGTAGTAGAAGATGACGAGCTTAAGTGCCTGGCGAATATCCAGCAAGGCAGTTGAGGGAGGAAAGTAGTGGTCCTGAAGATACAGCAGCGGGAAGATCAGTATGGTAATGACCAAAACCTGACCAGCCTGAAACGTGTTGGCAACAACGATCTCGGAAAAATTGTACGTGACACCCCGGTGAAGAATCCAATCCGTCAGCGACATGATGGAAATGATGAATAGTCCGACGATGATAAAATACTTTTCGGCCATAAAAGGACTTGTCCGCTCAATGCTTTCGAGGTGGATGCTCCGCACCGGCAAGGGCACATCAAACGTCAAAAAGAGAATCGAACCAAATCCCGCCAAGAGCAAGACATAGAAAAACGGATTGGCGTAGTTCACGCGCTTTCCATCCAGATAATGCTGAATCGTTGTCCCCGGACGAAGGAACAACTCCCGGGCGGTAAAAAGAAACCCGCTATCGACATCCACCGTAGCACGGCGCAGCTGCACAAAAACTTCCTTCCACGTTATCCGCGCCGTAGCCGCAGCCTGGCGGCAGTGGTTGCAGTAGGGTCCTTCAAAAGGGTGGTTGCAGTTCTTGCAGGTGGTCATAGGGGAAAGTTAAGATCAAAATGCATTTCCCGCAGATTTTCGCAGATCTTTAAAACCGCAGATTTGCGCTGATAAATACATAAATGATCTGCAGTAATCAGCGGGAAATACATTGATCTCCAAAATCCAGTACTCAATCCGCGCCCACTCAGAGAAAATCATTCATGCATTGTTCCGCGAAAATCTGCGTGGGCTCAAATCTGCGGTAATCTGCGGGAACTGCATTAAACATTCGCCACGAAAATCATCCCCACCGCCACCGGCGCTACATACCGTATCAAGAACCTCCACACCTTCATATGCACGGCCTTGGGATAAAGCAGTTCCTCCTCACACACGGGCTTTGACAATATCCATCCCGCAATCACCGCCATGAGGATGCCCCCTACCGGCATCAGCAGGTTGGAGCCGAAATAGTCGAGGAGGCCGAAGATGGTCTTGCCTTCCAGCGGACCGAAGGCCAGGGGCGTGAAGCTGCTCCATATATTAAAGGAGAAGACCGTGCCCAGGCCGATCACCCAGAGTATGATGCCGGAGACGATAGCAATGCGCTTGCGGGTGTATTTCGTCGTGGCCACCAGGTGGGCGACGATAGACTCCAGCAGGGATATGGACGAGGTGAGGGCTGCTACCACGAGCAAGAGGAAGAACAGCGCACCTACAAATCCTCCACCGGGCATCTCACCGAAGGCGATGGGCAGTGTCATGAAGATGAGACCCGGTCCTTCTGCCGGCGAAAGACCATACTGAAACACAATGGGGAAGATCGCGAGTCCGGCGAGCATCGATGCGACGCCGTCGGAGAACGCGATGATGGTCGCCGACTTCAGCACGTGCGTGGTTCTCGGCATGTAGGCGCCATAGGTGAGCATCACGCCGACACCGATGCCCAGTGAGAAGAAGGCCTGACCGAAAGCGGCGAGCACCGTCTTCGCGGTGAGCTTGGAGAAATCTGGGGCGAACATAAACTTCAGCGCCTGGAGAAACTCGCCGGTGAACATGGCGTAACCCACGAGCGCCACTAGAATGATAAACAACGCCGGCATCATCCACAACACAGACCGCTCCAACCCCTCTTGCACCCCGAGCGCAACAATCCACGCCGTCGCCAGCACAAAGATCCCCTGCCCGATCATCATGCGCACCGGACTGTCGAACAGCTCGATGTAAAATCCAACCGCTGATTCGGCATTCAGATTATTAAGCATGCCGGCAAAAGAGGTCACGGTATAATCGAGTGTCCAGCCGGCGATCACGCAGTAGAAACTCAGGATGAGAAACACCCCGATCATCGACACCCAGCCGAAGATCGTCCACCGCGGATGCAGTCCGTCTCTCTTCGACAGCACTTCCAGTGTGCCCACCATACTCTTTCCCCCTCGCCTTCCGATCATCAGCTCAGCACCCAGTATAGGAATGCCCATAACCAGCAGCGAGATCAGGTACACCAGCACAAACGTCCCACCCCCATTCTCGCCAGCGAGGTAGGTGAACTTCCAGATATTAGACAGCCCGACCGTACTGCCGATGGAAGCAAGGAGGAAGAGATAGTTGGAGGACCAGGTGGGGGGACGGTGATCAGACATGGATTCGCAATAACGTAAATGTGTGCCAGATCAAATGCATTTCCCGCAGATTACCGCAGATCTGGGCCCACGCAGATTTGCGCAGATCACTTATGTATTAATCAGCGAAAATCTGCGGTATTAAATCTGCGAAAATCTGCGGGAACTGCATTTAATCAGCGAAAATGGAAATGCATTTAATCCGCGTTCAGGTTATACCTCATAATCGCCCCATGCGGCCCCTCCTTATCCCGCTCCAGCTCAAACACATCCCCATACGGTCCGCGGCGCCGGGCGATGACGCTGCGGATGTCGTCGATGTCTTCTTCCGAGAGGGTGAAATCAAATACGCCGAGGTTTTCGTTCAGATGCACCGCCGTGCGTGCACCGATGATCGCGGCTCCGACCTGCGGGCGCTGGAGGATGTAACGTGTGGCCACATTCGTCAGGCTGGTGTGATGCTTGTCGGCGATGGTCTTCAGCATGCGCAACAACTCCTGGAAGAGCATCCACGAGCCAAACTCTTCAATGACCAACCTGTATTTTATCTGAGACCGGTTTTCAAACGGCGGCAGTGGCTCGGCTTCTCCCAGCCACGGCTCGCTGAGAAATCCGCCAGCAACCGTGCCGTAGCACAACAAGTGAATATTGTGTTCCGCACACAGGTCTGCGAGGCCCTTCTCAGGACGATTGTCGATCACCGAGTATTGTACCTGCATGGTCGCGAGTGACACCCCGGCCTGCACGATCTGCCGTGTCGCTTCGGTGTTAAAGTTAGTCCCCGAGATCAAGCGTATCTTCCCTGCCTGCTGTAGCTCTTTCAGCCACAAGGCCGCCTCCACCCAGCCGGGTACGTCATAGGTCCACCAGCTGAACTGCACCATATCCAGACGCTCCACCCCCAGTCGCCGCAGCGAGCGGTCGATGATGCGTTCGACATAGTGTTTGTTCAACGTCGGCAGTGCGTCGTAGTCGGGGACGAACTTCGTGAGCACCTGGATATCATCATGCGAGCCGTTGCGCTTCTTTCGTTCGGCGAGAAACTTGCCGATGAGTTCTTCCACACCCGTGTAGATATCGGCGCAGTCAAACGTCGTCACGCCCGCATCCGCGAAGGCGAACATATCTTCGACAGGGTCGCTCCCGCTGCCCTGACTGTGCCCCGCCGACAATTGCCATCCTCCTTTGATGATGCGGGAGATGGAGAAGTCCGGAGTGAGGTTAATACGCTGTACGCTCATGGCTTCTCGGCCCAGTCGTTGTTCTCCGGCAGCGGCACGACGGTCGTGTCGGAGCGTTCAAAAGTCCGCTTGCCGATGCGGCTGATCTTAAACCGCGCCCCACAATGTGGATCCGGGCAAGCGATGATATGATCCGTCGCCATCCAATCGTATTGATTCAGCGGCCGCTGCTTGGCGGGAATCAACGGCAGCAACGCCGCCAAAGCATACAGCGAAAAGGGTTTGTCGGTCTTGAAGTAAACGTTCTCTCCCCGCACTTCAAACGACGCGCCTACCTCGTGACTGCACACGAAGGGCTTGTCGCCTTCAATGGTTTCGATGCGGAGATCGTAGAGGTGGAATTGGGGCATAAGGGGTGGTGAGTGGTAAGTAGTAAGTGGTAAGGCGGGCCTGCCCGACCGCCTGGCTTAACTCTATGTAAATCTTGACTAAAAGCTCAGGCGGGCGGGCGTAATTTCTGAATTCGGAGTGGATATTCAATGGGAAATTGGGTGGACGGGGCACTCTACTGCGTAGAGAGAGGTGCGGACGCTGCTTGCGCAGTGGCTGTTCAATGTTGGCTGATATCGTGCTACAAATGACGCTGACGCATCACATCGTACGCTTTCCCTTCCACGTGCCTTGGGCTGTGGTGGATTCTACCCAGGTGCCGGTGACATTATTTCCATCGAAGGTGCCGACTGCGTCAATGGAACCTCCGACGGTGATGGTCATGTTGTTGCCGGAGCGAACGCCGGAAAAGTCAGAACTGGCGTTGGCGTCGGTGGCGGAGCGGGTGATGCCGAAGATGACGTTGTTGAGTTCAATGAAGTTGAACGTGCCCGAGCTTGTGCCGGCATACGTTCCTTCGTAGGCTTTGACCAGGCTGGTGGACCGTTCTTTGGTAATTACAGGGATGATGTTGGGATGACCCGGGATCGAAAATGCGATCGATCCGGCTTGCCCGAGGGCGTCGATCGAGAACGCTACATTCCAGTCGCCGGAGGTAAACACGGCGCTGTCAATTTCCTGGCCGGAAGTCCAGCTGCCGAGCGATGTCGTCGTGAGCGTCTTCTTCACGCCGTCGAGGGTGACCTCGATTTCACGGATTCCTTTCTGCAGCGTAATCTTGATGATGCCGCTGGAGCCGATCAACGCACCTTTGTAGACTCCCCCACTCTTCAGGTCTTCCGCAGCATCCGCTTCCGGCGTGCTCACCAGCACCACCACCGGCGTCGCCGCCGACTCATCCTTCGAACACGATCCAACCGCTATGAGCAACACAGCCGACAGGCAATAGATAATTTGTTTCATGATTTCGCTTTAGCCGCCTCTACTATCTTCAACTACCCTGTAAGCTGGCTCAAATAAAGGCAGGAAGCAATACCGAATGGGAGGGTATTGGGCGTAAGCAGTAAAAGGTAAACAGTAAACGGTGAAAGTTGCCGCCCCCACTGGGGACTGTTCACCGATCACCGCCCACCGTTTACTGTTTACCGATTACCGTTCACCGTTCACCGCAGTCCGGGTACTCATCCCAGACTGCCAGTACCGGGGTTCTAGGATTCGACGTTCAGTTTCTAAATCTTCCTCGCCCCACTCCACGTCCCAGCCGAAGAGGTTGATGCCCAGGTGCCGGAGCACGTTGACATTTCTGCGGCGAACGTACCGGTGGCGGTCACATCGCCGGAGGAGACAATGGTGATGTTGTTGCCAACAACGGCGCCGGTCAGGGTGTCGCTGCTACCGTCGCCAGCATAGACGCCGTAGATCAGTGTGCTCACGACAGTAAAGTTCCACTTGCCTGTGGCGTCGCCGGCATACGTGCCTTCATACACTTTCACCTGCAGCATGGACGTTTCCTTAACGATTACAGTATTGAAGCTGCTCTCACCGGCAAGATCAAGGGCGATGTCAAAGGCGGAGCCGTCGCTGCTGGCCGAGAATGTGGCACTCCAGTCGCCCGAGGTAAAAACGGCGGCAACGATCTGCTCACCGGACGTCCAGCTAGCCAGGTCTGTGGTGGTCAACGTTCTGGATACGCCATTGTAAACGATGGTGATGTTGGTCACGCCGCCTTGAAGGACTGTTTTAATAGTACCACTCGACGTGGAGTTGGCAAACGTTCCCTTGTACACGCCACCACTTTTGGTATTATGTTCGGCCAGTGCCTCCGGAGCTGCAGGCAATACGGGTGCTGCTGGTGCCGGGTCGTCTTTCTTGCAAGACATCGGGGCCAGCAACAACATACCAGCCACAATAGCGTAAAGCATTCGTTTCATAAATGGAATGGATTGGTTTTGAAAAGGTTGATGGTCAAGCAGGAGGCAAATGATTTCTCCCGATTCAAGTTAATAAATTTCAAAAACTACTCAATACCCAGGCCCGTTCGACTTGAGGAATATGGGGCACTAAACGGCGACCCGGTAGTTGAGCCCTGCTAAGGCGAATCCCCACCGGGCAGAAGCCGTTAAAAACATGCATATTTATAGTATGATGCGATGTCTGGTGTTCTTCGTTTTGATCTTCCCCTGCCTGGTTCAGGCACAATCAGTTAACGAAGCAGGGCCAAAAGGCACCATCGATTTGAGAGGCTATTCGTTTGCGCAGCGCGAGTCCTTCCGCATCACGCAACCGTGGGCGTTTTACTGGAACCAACTCCTCACACCGTCGACCATCACCAACGCAAAGGACCCCGCCTGGCTCACAGCTGGCAATGGCTGGCTGTCAGGCGGCTTCGACGGCCTCGGTGTGGGGACGTACCGCATGCGCCTGCTGCTGCCTGAACATCAGCGCGGCCTATCGATCTACTTCCCTACCATCAACTCGGCGAGCAGGATCTGGCTCAACGGATTGCTCACCGGAGGATCAGGGATGGTGAGCAGCAAGCCCGACATCTATCGCCCCGAACTCACTAGCCTGTTGTTGTCGATTCCCGAGAAAGAAGATACCGTCGACATCATTATACAGGTCGCCAACTTTGCACAGACCAACGGAGGGCTCTGGGGTTATCCGTTGATCGATCGCACCGCCGATCTGGTGGAGGATCAAAATCGCTCCAATGGCATTGAAAACTTTTTCGCCGGCAGTCTTATGGCCATGTGCCTGTACCAGCTCATCCTGTACTTCCTGTATCGCAGGGGTAAGCCCTTTCTCTGGCTCTCACTGATCTGCCTGGGCGTTGCCATTCGAACCATGGTCATACACGGCGGTTCGTTTCTTCTCCCCAAACTGTTTCCCGATGTACCGTGGGAGATCTGGAAGCAACTGGAGTTCGGCGCTGTCTACGCCATCATCGCGTTCTTCCCGTTGTACGTGCATGACCTCTTCGAGACCCACGCCTCACGCCGGATATTGATGGTCTTCGTTGTTGTCGGAGCAATCTCCGTTACGGTGGTAATATTTACCCACCAGGTCGTCTATGCCCTTCTACTTGAAGTAGCACACGTTGCCTACTTATTGGGATTTGCCTATGCCGTTTACGTCATCGGCAGCGCCTGGCGCGCCGGCAACCGGGACGCCAAGATCATTCTCTTTGGTATCATCGCCTGCTTCCCATTCATCCTCCTCGAAATCATGAAGAACTCACAGTTCATCGGGCTGGATATTCCTTCCATGTACTTCGTGGAGATGGGCGTGTTGGTCTTCCTCCTCTTCCAGGTGTACTTGCTGGCCAACCACCAGGCCAAATCACACAAGGCGCTGGAGGCGATGAACATTAACCTGGAAGGTATCGTCAATGAGCGCACGCAGGAACTTATCGCCGCCAACGTGGTACGCGACCGGCTGCTGTCCGTGATCTCCCACGACGTGCGCAGCCCACTCAATTCCCTGCAGGGCATGCTCGACCTGTACAATACAGGGATGGTAACGCCCGGCGAGTTCCAGGAGTTTTCGAAAAAGATACAGAATCATCTGGGCAACACCGGCCTGCTGGTGGAGAACATTCTCGTGTGGACCACCTCACAACTCAAGGGTGCACGAATCGTCAACGATCGCTTCAGCCTCAGTGACCTTGTCAACCGCAACATGCAGCTCTTCCAGTCGGCCGCTACCGCCAAGCAAATCACGCTCGCATCGACGGTCCCCGACGGGATGGAAATCACCTGGGACAAGAACATCGTCCACCTCGCGCTGCGCAACCTGATCGCCAACGCCATAAAGTATTCACATCCCGGTGGGCGGATCGATATCTCTGCGGTCAAGGCCGGAACGAAGGTTCACCTCACGGTTAAAGACTACGGCATTGGCATTGATCCAGATACCATGAATACCATACTCGCCCAACAGCGCTCCACCAGCCGCGAAGGCACGAACAAAGAAAGCGGCTCAGGCATCGGCTTGTCGCTCGTGCGCGAATTCCTCGTATATGCCGGAGGATCGTTGAGCGCGGAGAGTGTGGAGGGAAAGGGGAGTCAGTTTACGATTGAAATCCCGCAGTAGGAGGAGTTAGGAGTTAGGAGACAGGAGGAAGGAGATAGGAGGACCTGATTCCGGGAAACTTTCAACCTTCGACCTTCGACCTTCGACTTTCGATCTTCGCTATCCCCCGAAGAGCTTCCCAAAAAACCCTTTCTTCTTAATCTTCTCTTCCAGCAAATCAAGGGCCGTGCGGAGGCGGACGAGGGAGGCGGAGTCTTTGATGATGTAGGCTTCAGCTCCAAGAGCGAGTACCTGCTTGCGGATGCTCTCGTCGTCGAGGGTGGTGTGATAGATGACAGGTGTGCGGCGGTGCGTCTTTCGGAGTTCGGTGAGATAGTCGAGACCGGTCTTCTGGATACCATTGAAATAATGGTCCAGTACAATAGCGTAGGGTTTCTCCTCGATGTGCTTGAGCAGGTCGTCGGGGTTGGCGAAGGTTTGCACCCGGTAGTTGCCGAGGTTTTCCTCGAAATGGATCTTCAGCATCTTCTGCTGAAAGGGGTCATCTTCAACAATGAATACAGTCTTCTTGGATTTGTCCATGAGCTATCGAATGTAGCCCTTCCAACGGGAATAAAAAAGGCGGGTTACACGACGATATGACTCTTTTGCCTGTCACTGTCCCCGCTGACCCACCTGTGGTCCCCTGCCAGGTTCAGGAGACATAGGGACTTTTTCATAGCAAAGTGTGTTTGAACGATACAATCCGAAACCAAATGTCGTAAAAGAACCAAAATTCAACGACGTGGTGGTAAGTTTGCACTACACAATAATCCACCCGTTATGAAATCCCGCTTCCTCTTTCCCGGCCTTTTCATCCTGACGTTGGTCGTCAGCTGCACTCAGGGTCAAAATAAAGCCACGCTGGCACCCCAGCAGTTTGCCGACAAAATAGCCCAGACCAGTGAAGGTACGGTTCTCGACGTTCGAACGCCAGAAGAATACGCCGAAGGTCATCTTGCCAACGCCAAAAACATGGATTGGAATGGTGATCACTTTGAGCATCAGCTCATGGCCCTGGACAAATCCAAGCCCGTATTTGTCTACTGCCTCAAAGGTGGCCGCAGTGCATCCGCGGCATCCAAAATGCGCTCGTTAGGATTCAAAGACGTGTATGAACTCGATGGTGGGATAGCGAAGTGGCAGGAGGCGAAGTTGCCTGTGGTGAAGGAGTGAGGGGGAAGGAGTTAGGAGTTAGGAGTTAGGAGTTAGGAGGCAGGAGGCAGGAGTTAGGAGTTAGGAGTTAGGAGTTAGGAGGCAGGAGTTAGGAGTTAGGAGTTAGGAGAAAAGAGATAGGAGAAAGGAGAAAGTAGAGAGCAGAAAGGAGGCTTTTCTTCTTTCGATTCCCCTAATGTACGCTGCGAGGAGTTTGGATACTTCTTCAATTTTTGCGTCCATGTCTGCATCCGATGCGTAGTGGAGGTCTCTGGACAATAGCACATAGTACCTGCATTCTTGTAAGGAACTCTCTGCGTAGTTGAGAAACTTGATTTTATCGGCCTTCCCTCTCCTTGCATAACCTTCCGCAATGTTGGCGGCAACGGAAACGGCCGCCCTCCGAAATTGCGAAGTCAGTGAATAGACCTCGTCTTTGGGAAAGTGACGCGTCAGGGTGTACACGCTCAGTGTAAACTAGTGCGCCTTCTGCCACACAATCAACTCCGTAAAACTCGTTGATGGATCCATAGTGAAAGGATGTTACTCCCATTTAGGTGAGGACCAAACCTCTCGAATATTCAAGTACAGTCCCAGATATTCGTTGTACGGAAAACATGACAAAGTTCAGGAGATAGGAGGAAGGAGATAGGAGGAAGGAGACAGGAGGCAGGAGAAAGGAGAAAGAAGTCAGGAGACAGAAGAAAGGAGAAAGAAGACGGGAGGCAGCGAGCAAGCAGGGAAAGGTGCTGAGGGGAGGGTTGTCGGCAATTCGTAACTCGTAATTGCCAATTGC
>CAYMPU010000052.1:0-12540 GCA_964392375.1 uncultured Ohtaekwangia sp.
ACGCTGATTTTCACACCTCTAACGCACTACTGACATGACAAAAATTGGTATCAATGGTTTTGGACGTATCGGACGCTTGGCTTTCCGGGCCGCCGTGGGAAGAAAAGACATCGAAGTGGTCGGAATCAACGACCTTGTCGACCCCGAATACATGGCCTACATGCTCAAATATGACTCCACGCACGGGAAGTTCGAAGGAACGGTATCGGTGAAAGACGGCCACCTCGTCGTCAACGGCAAGACCATCCGCGTGACCGCCGAGAAAGATCCTGCCAATCTCAAGTGGGGCGAAGTCGGTGCTGAAATCATCATCGAATCTACCGGACTGTTCCTCACCAAGGCTGATGCACAGAAACATATTAATGCCGGCGCCAAGAAGGTCGTCATGTCGGCGCCCGCCAAGGACGACACCCCGACGTTTGTGATGGGTGTGAACCACAAGAGCCTCAAGGCCGAACACACCATCGTGTCGAATGCCTCGTGTACGACCAACTGCCTGGCGCCCATCGCCAAAGTGCTCAATGACAAGTTCGGCATCGCGGAAGGCTTGATGAGCACGGTACATGCCGTGACGGCCACACAGAAGACCGTCGACAGCCCCTCCTCCAAAGACTGGCGCGGTGGCCGCGGTGGATACCAGAATATTATCCCCTCCTCAACCGGCGCAGCCAAAGCGGTAGCCCTCGTGATCCCGGAGCTGAAAGGAAAACTCACCGGCATGTCGTTCCGCGTCCCCGTGGCCGACGTATCTGTTGTCGACCTGACCGTGAAGCTCACGAAGCCCGCGTCATACGACCAGATCAAAGCGGCCATGAAGGAAGCTTCTGAAGGAGATATGAAAGGCATCCTCGGCTACACCGAAGACGACGTAGTATCCACCGACTTCATCGGCGACCCACGCACATCCATCTTCGACGCCAAAGCCGGCATCGCCCTCAACGACTCATTCGTGAAGGTGGTGTCATGGTATGATAACGAGTGGGGGTATTCGACGAAGTTGATTGATCTGGTGCAGGAGTTGGTGAAGGTGTGAGTCCGGGATGACTCTCGGAACAAGTCCGGGATGACAGCGCGGTGCCGGGCTAAACGGTAAACGGTGATCATTGAGCGGTAATCGGTGCTCAGTGTGCAGCTTGCACGGGCGAGCGCCCCGGAACAAGTCCGGGATGACAGGGCCGGGGTGATCGGTGAGAGGTAATCGGTGATCAGTGTCCAGTACCGAGTACCCGGTGCCTAGTACCAAACAGGCAACTATCGCGGACTTGGGACAAGGCTAAAATTTCTTATGGCTTGGGGCACGTTGCTTTAACTACCTGCAATTTCTCCTTCGCAAGGACTGCGTAATTCTTATGAACTTTATAGTCGTTATACCTAGCGTTAAAGCAATTATCTTGAAGCCAATTATACGCACCCGAACAAGGTGTTAGATATTGAGCAACAAGTTCACGCCTAATCTTGTGCTTTGAGATAGTCCCACCTTTTTTGTTGTAGTAATTGCTAAAAT
Organism: uncultured Ohtaekwangia sp.; assembly: GCA_964392375.1. Lineage (GTDB taxonomy): Bacteria > Bacteroidota > Bacteroidia > Cytophagales > Cyclobacteriaceae > ELB16-189. The sequence goes on from CAYMPU010000052.1 coordinate 1,505, forward strand.
TTGGGTATGTGTCACTTCCAATGGTCAGCGGAAACAACTGGTGTTCAATGAAATGAATGGCCGAATAGAAGGCCGTAGTAATAACCCAATCGTTGAAAGTACCATTGGTGTGCACAAAATCACACACTTGTTCATTGTGTGATGCGTGAAGTCTACCAGCCATGCCTAATGATAACTAGGACTTTTTAGATTCAGCTTTTTGCTCAGATGCCAGTTCCTTCAAACTGAAGCAGAACCCATCAGACATTAAAAGTTCCATGTTAAACTCTGGAGTCCTGTTTATGAAACTAAAAGTAATGCTATACAAATCCGTCTTTTCCATCCGTTCAATATGGCTAATAAATGAATATATCTCATTGAAAGTTTCTTTTAGGAAATCTTCATCTGAAATGGTAATCAATATACTCATGTCATATACAGAGCAAAGTTTAAGATGGGCTGAAATAGAATTAACTCCCTTACTTCTTAAAAAGGAAATAACCTTAGATACATCTTTACCAGCTTTAGCAAAGTTATCCTGAAGTTGTTTTTTGAACAACTTATTGTTTTGTTCAAGCCCGTCACTTTTGCCTTTAAAATAGGCGTCTACAACGGTATTTACGGAATACAGTTTGTCTTCGTGCTCGTCCGGCAATTGCCAAGTGTCGACGAGCGCATGAAGGTCAGTCTCGTTCACAGGAGTAATGGTTGTTTTCATGTCAGGTTCAAAAGACCGTGCCAAGGTCGAAATAGGGGTTTTGGACCTCATTTCTCAAGAATAGCTTAGAAACGCGTATTTTCTGCTTCCTAAAGCTATGGAAAAAAGCGGGCAAAATTACTTATTCTGTGTCAATTATTATACACTCAACGCGAAAATAGGCTTATTGAGTTCATCCCGTTGACGTTATTTAGTTGAAAAAGCCCCATTCTATTGGGGCTTTTTCTTTGTCAGGTCTTTGTATTTCAATCGACCTTGTGTGTGTTAGAACGCTTACTAACCGTTCCTGATCGTTCAGCTTGCGGGTATTGTATCTGTCTGCAAATTCGTCTGCATAAGCCTGTAAATGCTTGTTGGATACATTGTGATAAATACCAATGATACCACGCTTAAACAGGCTCCAAAGATTCTCTATTCCGTTCGTTGTAAAGGCACAGTTAACGTATTCGCCCGCGCTGTGCTTAATCATTACGTGCGCGTAATTGTTCTTCAAAGCTGAATAGCCTCTGTGGTCGTCACTTACCATAATCGAACCCTCATGCACGAACTACCTAACGGCTCCTTTCAGGGACTTTCCAGTAGTATCGGGAAGGACTTTGGTTTTTACCTTTCCGCTTTCGGTTTCAAGGGCACCGAATACCATACCCTTGTCGTCATTGTAGCCTTTCTTCTTTGAAGCGTGACGGTTCTTATCCTTACCACCTACGAAAGTTTCGTCTACCTGTACTTCTTCTTTCAGCATATCAGGGGCGTTACTCGATACCATAGCGCGAATCCTGTGGAGCATAAACCAAGCAGTTTTTTGATGCACGTTAAGGTCACGCGCTAACTGTGCAATTTATCAAAGATATAAATTGGCGTTTTTAAGGCATTTTGGGTACCTTTGAAATGCAAAGAGGGGCTAACACCTAATGAGAGTGCGCCCCTACCTTTGGCCTGCTTCGACACAGGACTTGAACTAAGACCCTTTGAGCCCTCGTTAATTATGGGGGCTATTTTTTATCCCCCTTCATTGTCATCCTTTAACGCATCTACAAACCTTGAAACCCTTTTAAGATCAATGTCTGTGTAGTCATTGGGAAGATGAAGAAATGCCTTTTTACCCCTTAATGGTATTGTAATAATTACAAGGTTCTCATCCGCATTTAGATTTTCATCCTTGCTTGGGGGTTTTGGCGGAGGAGTATTTTCCTGGACTTTTGGTTTTTCACCATTTGATAATGCGAGCTGATTTTGAGAATTAATAAGGTTGAAATCATTTAGATTCTTTCCAAATATTTCCGCCACTCTCTGTGCAATGCTCTCTTTAAAACCAAAACTCCTCTCCACGTTATTGGTTATGCCGTGAAGAGAGGGTACGCTGTGGCCATTGTAGTCGTCAAGAAGTTTGGAAATAACTTCACTATTGCGGAGGCTTTCAACTATTGAAAGTGTTTTCTCAGCGTCATTCAGTGGCTTGTGGATTCTTATAAAGAGCGGCGATACCTTATATCCAGTTCCATGCTTCAAATCCAGTAGTCCGTATTGCTGAGCAGTACTCAGCACTTGCTTGATAGAAGTCACCTCCAATCCATGTAATTCTGCAATGTCCTCCCGCGAATGAAATAGATTGACACCTAGTTCATTATAGATTTTACCAACAAAATCAATAATGTACTTCAGTTCCCGCACTGGATACGACTTTCTCTTTGACCCACCACTATCTGAATCAGTGGTCAAGTTTTCATCTAATTCCTTTTCCATAGCATTTCTCGGTTGATTGTTTGACAAAGTTAAGCGCATTTTGGTCAAAGAACCAAGCCGAGAATTGCCATTTATTCACATTACAAATGTCTTAATTATGTAACTTACTGATAATCAGCGATTAGAATACGTTTAATTAGTTCTAATTCATTACGCTCATTTTCCTGTATGTAGATTTTCCGAGCGCAATGATAAACTAAACCACTTGAAGGGCTTGGAAATGTCGGGATTTTGGAGTATATTTGTGACTTAGATGAAAAAAATAAGCCCCTACGCTAATAGGGGCTCAATTTCATCGTTGGCTGGTTGGTCGAGTGGTCAAGGCACCTGATTGGCAAATTTGGAGACCTCGGTTCGAATCCGAGACCAGCCTCAGATTCTTTTAGAAATGCTATATGCAAAGGTAGCATTTTTACTAAGTATTACTATACAAATGTATACTTTAATACATGGCTAAAGTGACCAAAAGGGGCTCGAAACGCTCAAATACCTACGAAAAGGGTATCAATTTGAAGGAATCAGTCCAGTGGGACGACCTCATTAACGTAGCATTAAAGCCTGTTAAGCTGGCACCCAAAGCCAAACGGGCAAAGGGAAAGAAATGATGGATGATAGACAGGCTTTGGGCTTGGCTATTCGTGAGGTAAGAAAGAAGCGGAGGTTAACGATCACCGCCCTGCATTACCAAACACGGATAGGTCACAAGTCCCTTGCTAACATCGAACGGGGAACGGTCTACACCCAACTTGACATCCTGTTAAGGATATGTCAGGCACTGGAGGTAAAGCCGTCAACCTTGTTTGATATGGCGGGGCTGTAAAAAAGGGACCTACAGCCCGATGAAGAAACTACTTTTTAGCCTTGTCCCAAGTCCGCGATAGTTGCCGCCAAACACCTAGCTCCCAGCACCTAGCTCCTTTTCCAACTTCTCGCTCAACCCGTGCTTGTACCAAATATTGAGGATCACTCCGGCCAGGACCACCACCATCCCAATGTGTGCGGCGAGGCTGAATGTTTCGCCGAAGAGGAAGTAGCCTAGAGCCAGCGCGTAGATAATACCTACGTATTTGAGACTGACAACTTTCGATAGTTCGTCGGACTGGTAAGAGCGCGTCATGAAATACTGCGCGATCTGGGCAGTGAGGCCGATGAAAATCAGGATCAGCCAGTCAGTGCCTTGTGGCATCACCCAGGTGATGGTGTTGATGAGGAGTGCCGTGACCGGCAGTGACACGAGGGGGAAATAGAAGGTGATCACCAGCGGATGTTCGGTGAGCTTCAGTTGCCGGATCATATTGTAGGCCAGTCCGGCGAAGAATGCCGACCCTATGCCGATGACCAGATACATCGGTTCAATGCGGTTGTCAAACCCCTGCACCATGAGCACGCCAACAAACGATAAAGCAAAGAAGAACCACTGCCACGGTTTCACCGGCTCCCGCACGATATAGATACCCATGATCGCCGTGAAGATGGGCGACAGGTACTGGAGGGTGACCGCGCTGGCCAGGGGCATATGCTGCAGCGTGATGAAGTACAGCACCAGCGAACTTGATCCGAAAAATCCGCGCAGGAGAAGTGCTTTGCTGTTGTTGCCGGGCAGTGGGATCCGGTAGTAGCGCACAATGCCGTAGGCGATGATCAGCGATACCAGCGACCGCAGCAGGGCGATTTCTATGGCGGGCAAATGCTCCAGCGATTTCACCGCCGCGTTCATCAGGGCGAAGAAGAACGTCGCCAGCAACATGAAGCGGACACCGGGAGAAAACATGGGGTAAAGAACGGTAAAACCTTGCTTAGTCTACAATCAAATGCTGTTTCACGGAGGAACACGGAGGTGCCACAGAGGGACACGGAAATTGTATTAGCGGATCACTTGCTGGACTTGAATAACTCCTGTTATGATTGGTTCAATAATTTCTCTCTGTGATCCTCCGTGCTACCTCCGCGCAACTCCGTGTAACAACCCAAAAAATCCAGGTAACCGGGCGTGTAAGATTACCCGTGAATTCGGTCATTCTCGCGGCTGTGAAACACCGCTAGCAGCTGTTTTTAACACCACCCAATACCGGTTATTCTATCCTAATTATCTGATTATTAGTTATTTGAAATTACCACATGGCATACAAATGCGCCCGGCACGTGGGTTGTAAGGTTAGTATACGGATGTAGTGTTTTGCCTCAGTTTTGAAGAATTCAGCGGTACATCCGGCGCAATTTTGAAACAACAAAAACGAGGAGGGGATATGGCAGCAATAGCATACATGAATGTTCGGCACAGGCTCACGCAGATCATCGTTTTCGTCACATGCATTCTGTTGTGCATGGCTATCGCTCAGTTTGCCGAGGCAGGCAGGCCCAAGCCGCCCCGCTTTGACAAGCCGAAGTACAGGGTTTCGGTACACAGCAACTCGAATAGGGTTGTAAAAATATTGGAGAAGAAGCGCAAGGATTATCCCAAGTCATCCTCGCTTTTCGCGTCGAACCGCAAAGGTCGCAGCAAGCCGCAGGCCGAGACGGATACGACCTACTGATAAATCACGACAGGGGTGTTTAGTGATTGGCCTCTGCAGTTTCTGCAGGGGCTATTTTTTTGCGATCTTCGCATCGCTCCATGGACTTCAGCAAGGACACCTTCCTCCACCGCCTGGCACAGACCTCGCCATTTCCGTTTGGCATTGCCGTAGCGCGCGCTGAGGGTAGCTGGCTATATAGTCCCGATGGGAGTCGTTACCTCGACCTTATTTCGGGTATCGCCGTCACCAACGTCGGGCATTGTCATCCTAAAGTCGTTCAGGCTATCAAGGATCAGGCCGACAAGCACCTGCATGTAATGGCATATGGTGAGTACATTCAATCGCCGTCAAACTTGCTGGCCGAAAAACTCACTAGTCTACTTCCGCCTTCTCTCAACTGCTGCTACTTCGTCAACTCCGGCACAGAAGCCAACGAGGCGGCGCTGAAACTTGCCAAGCGCCTGACCGGCCGCACGCGTATCGTTTCGTGCAGAAAGTCGTATCACGGCAGCACGCATGGATCCCTCAGTGTATCGGGCAACGAGGTGAAAAAGAATGCCTTCCGGCCGCTCCTCCCCGATGTCCACTTCATCGACTTCAATGTCTCGGGTGACCTCGCCCAGATTACGCACGAGACGGCTTGTGTGATCATGGAGACCGTGCAGGGTGATGCCGGCGTCAGGATTCCATCTAAAGACTATTTGCAAGCCGTACGCAGACGTTGCGACGAGACCGGCGCGTTGCTCATCCTCGACGAGATCCAGTGCGGCATGGGGCGGACGGGCAAGCTCTTTGCCTTCGAGCACTTCGGCATCGCACCCGACATCCTCACCATCGCCAAGGCGTTCGGAGGAGGCATGCCCATCGGTGCACTGGTATCCTCGGAAGAAAAACTCAGGGCCTTCACCGTTGATCCCATGCTGGGGCATATCACTACATTTGGTGGCAACCCCGTCTGCTGCGCGGCGGCCCTCGCCACACTGGAAGTGATTGAAGAAGAGAACCTCCTCGCCACCGCAGAGTCGAAAGGCCAGCTCATCGAGTCGCTGATCAGGCATCCTGACGTCAAAGAGATCCGGAGAATGGGGATGATGTTCGCCGTGGACTTCGACTCGCCCGAGCGGGTAAACCGGATCGTGGAGTACGCCAAGCAACATGGCGTGATCTGTTACTGGTTCCTTTCCAATCCCCATAGCTTCCGTATTGCTCCTCCCCTGACAATTTCCGAACTTGAAATCCGTGAAGGCTGTGCCGTGATTCGGAAGGCCATTGAAAAGTCTAAGGCTGCCTGATAAACCTCTTAACGCCCGCTCCCATGAAAAACTTTCGCATCGCTCTAGTCATCGTGGCCGTGCTGGCCGGGTTACCCTTTGGGGCAGCCCAAACCATCGAGACTATGCTTCAGGAGCGCATCGATGCTGACGAGACGCCGGGGATTGTGGCGGCGGTATTTAAAGATGGCAAGACCACATACTATGCATACGGTTATGCCGACGTAGCCGCCAAACGACCTGTGGATTCGAAGACCATGTTTGAGATTGGCTCCATCACAAAAACATTCACCACCATCACGCTGGCTCAGCTGGCAGAAGAGGGCAAGATTTCGCTCGACGATCCTGCGAAGAAGTATCTCCCACAGGGCGTTACGATGCCTTCACGGAATGACAAAGTGATCACACTCACCGACCTCGCCTCAGCCCGTTCCGGTCTCCCACGCATGCCCAACAACTTCACACCGGCCGATGGAGAGAATCCGTACCTCGACTACACCGAAGACAAGATGTTTGCCTTCCTCACAGGGTATACGCTGACGCGTGACATCGGAAGTCAGTATGAGTATTCCAACCTGGGCATGGGCTTGCTCGGTGTACTCGTCAGCCGCATTGATGGAAAGACCTATCGTGAGGCAGTGACCGCCCGACTCCTAAAGCCTTTGAAGATGAACAGCACCTTCCTGAATACACCGGGTCGCACCGACAAGAACTCAGCCACGGGCTATTCTGAAGGGAGGGCTGTAAAAGCGTGGACGTGGTCTGACGCGAGCAGCATGCAAGGCGCCGGAGGGCTCCTGTCCAATGCGGAAGACATGATGAAGTACCTCCTCGCCAACATGAACGCCACCGACAACACGTTGGGGCGGGCCATAAAGAATTCCCACCGCACGCGATTCGACATTGGCGGTCCAAACAAAATGAAGATCGGGCTGGGTTGGCACATCCGCAACGACGCGATCATCTGGCACAACGGCGGCACAGGTGGCTTCAGAACGTTCGCCGGTTTCGATCCGGCAAAGAAGATGGCCGTGGTCATTCTTACCAACTCCGGTGCAGGTGCCGACGACCTTGGATTTCATATCCTGGACGAAAGTGTACCGTTGAAGAAGATCCGAAAGCCTGTGCCTGTTGCGGCAGAAATTCTCACGAGCTACATCGGCAGCTATGAAATCACGCCGCAGTTTCAAATCGAAGTATCCCTGGAAGGGAATCAACTCGGAGCCCAGGCGACAGGGCAGCCCAAATTCAATTTATACCCCGAGTCGGATACAAGGTTCTTCCTCAAGGTTGTTGATGCACAGGTGGAGTTTAAGAAGGATTCCACGGGCAACATTGAGAAGCTGATACTCTACCAGGGAGGTCAAGCACTCAACGGCATCCGCAAGCGCTAGATTTTCTCGATGATGAGGTTGTGGTTGGTATAGATGCAGATATCGGCTGCGATCGTCAGGCTTTCGCGAACGATCTCCTCTGCGGTGAGATGCGGAGCGTGCTTCTTGAGCGCCAGCGCGGCTGACTGTGCGTACATCGCACCGGATCCAATGGCAGCCACCTGATGATCCGGTTCGAGCACATCGCCGGTGCCTGAGAGCATCAGAATCTCATCTTTGTTCACCGTGATCAACATGGCCTCGAGCCTTCTCAGGTAGCGGTCCATACGCCAGTCTTTGGCCAGCTCAATGGCAGCGCGCTTCATGTTGCCGCCGTAGGCATTGAGTTTCTCATCAAAGCGGTCGAGGAGCGTGAACGCGTCGGCGGTGGAGCCGGCAAAGCCAGTGAGGATCTTGCCTTCCTGAAGTTTACGGATTTTGCGTACGTTGCTCTTCGCTATGGTATTGCCCATCGTCGCCTGACCGTCGCCACCGATGGCCACTTGACCATTGTGCTGAACAGCCAGGATGGTCGTTGCGTGAATCGGAGTCATGGGCGTTGAATTAAGGAAGCGTTAAATAAGGATTCTTACCGGATCTTCCAGTAGTCCTTTCAATGTCTTGAGGAAGGCCGACCCCACAGCGCCATCTACAGCACGGTGGTCGCACGACATTGTCACTTTCATGACGTTGCCGGGGACAATCTGTCCGTCTTTAACAATCGGCGTCTCCTTAATGCCGCCGACAGCAAGGATGCAGGCATCCGGAGGGTTGATGATGGCGGTAAATTCTTCGATGCCGAACATCCCCAGGTTGGAGATGGTAAACGTGCTGCCCTCCCAGTCGCTGGGTTGGAGCTTCTTGTCGTGGGCCTTTTGGGCCAGGTCTTTCACCTCGGTAGCAATGTGGGATAGTGACTTGTTGTCGGCGAAACGTATGACCGGAACCAGCAGGCCATCTTTCACTGCGACAGCTACGCCGATGTGGATGTGGTGGTTCTTGCGCATTTTGTCGCCCAGCCAGCTGACGTTGACGTCGGGGTTCTGACGAAGAGCCGCTGCGACGGCCTTGATGACCATGTCGTTGAACGAGATCTTCACGTGAGAAACTTCATTTATGCTCTTGCGTGCTGCTACGGCCTTGTCCATGTTGATCTCCATGGTCAGGTAGAAGTGCGGCGCACTGAACTTGCTTTCTGTGAGGCGCTTAGCGATGGTCTTGCGCATCTGCGATACGGCGATCTCTTCGAAGCTCTCTTTGCCGACTACGGCAGGGAGAATGACAGGTGCGGCAGCAGTCTTGCCAGCGGCCGTTGCGGAACCGGGTTTGTAACTTTCAATATCACGGCGAGTGATGCGACCTTGTTCACCGGAGCCGGGAATCTGAGATATATCATAGCCCATATCGCGAGCCATCTTGCGGGCCAGCGGCGAAGCCTTTAGGCGGCCGTTGGCTGAAGTGTCATGTGACGATGTTGCCGCAGCAGGCGCTGAGACTGCGGGAGCCGCGCTTGGTGCGGGTGCAGGAGCAGCCGCAGCGGGCGCTGTTCCTTTTGACTGATGAGCTTTCAGTAAGGTCTGCCAGTCAGCATTCTTTTCCCCGATAATGGCGAGGACGCCGTTTACAGCTACAGGTTCTTTTTCTTTGGCACCGATGTACAACAGCGTTCCCGTGTTGTAGGATTCATATTCCATGGTGGCCTTGTCCGTCTCCACCTCGGCCAGCAGCTCGCCGGATTTCACCGGGTCTCCAACTTTCTTGTGCCAAGCCGCGATCACACCTTCGCTCATCGTATCACTCATCTTGGGCATCAGTACAATCTCAGCCTTGATGCCGGAGGTGTCAATGGTGGCGGCAGCTGCGGGCGCTGGAGCCGTGGCAGTAGCGGTTGCTGGCGCAGGGGCTTTGGTTTCTGCTTTGCCTCCGGAGGCGGCAGCGGTTGAGGCGGAAGTCAGCAGGGACGCATAGTCTTCACCAGGCTTGCCGACGATGGCCAGTATGTCATTGATTTTAATAGGCTGTCCTTCCTTGGCTCCGAGGTACAGTACCGTACCGGCGTTGAACGACTCATAATCCATCGTCGCCTTGTCGGTTTCAATTTCAGCCATCAGCTCACCTGACTTCACAGCATCACCCACCTTCTTATGCCATTTGGCGATGACCCCTTCGGTCATGGTATCGCTCATCTTCGGCATCCGGACAATCTCGGCCATTGCTTTCGCGGTTTATTATCGATTATGAAAGGTCAAAAATAGGCGTATAAAAGGGAATTTCAAGCACCCGAAAAGGACTTTGGAGGGACTTAAAAGCTAAACCCGCCAATGAATACTTCAAAGACATTGGCCTTGGTCGTACTTGGCGACAAGCCGTAGCTGTAACGGGCGCCAACGTTAAATTGGGGCAGGAACCTCATTATATTGAAATCCAACCTGAGCTCGCCGCCCACGCTGCTATACGTTTCCCCTACGGTGTTTGTGCCAAACGTGCTGTTGCCGCTGGCGTAATCATAGAAGATGTTGGCTCTGAATCGCTGCAAGTTCAGTACAGGTCCGAGGGCAATATCCGGATACCACAACGGCAATGTGTAGTTCACAGAAGCCGAGTACATATTCATAAACCTCGCTACGCCCTGACCTCGGGGTAGCGGAATCTGATTCCTGAACTGGTAGCTCATGTTGTCGGCCACCTCGGTCTTGCTGGCATCGGTATAAAACAGTTGCTCAATCTGACTATTCTGGTACGCGTAGTACCCCCACAGCGAATGGTGCTTGAAGAATCCGGGGGCATACAGGGTGCCGTAGGCCGAAAACTGATTTCCGGAATAGTCGCCACCGTAGGGTGTATTGTACAGATCGACAAAGAGGACCTGCCCCCATTTGCTGTTGATATCACGCCGACTACGCTTTAAAAGCCGGTAGGCCGACATGGAGAAGTGATTGTAGTAGAGATTGCCGTTGGCGGGATAGTTGAAGAAAGTATAGACGTTGGTAACCACGCCATCGACAATCCTGCGGTTGACTACACGCGAGTCATTGCTGATGGTGTTCTTGAAATCGGTGACGTGCGTATAGCCGACACTGTTACCAAATTCAAAGCTTCCCAGGTATTTCGATGACGTCGTCAGCAATGGAATCCGCAGTCCGGCCTCCACCGTTGTTTCGTTCCAGGTAAATCGGAGCTCCTGGCTGGTGATGACAGAGGTACTACCTGTCACGACTTCTGTACTGACATTGCCTTCATTGATTGACCGATCGGCTTTGATGACCTGCATATCCAGGATCGGGTACATGCCCTGGTAGCTCGCTCCTACCTTCCACAAGCCTGTCTTCTCGTTGATGTCATATTCGTAGCCTGCAAAAATGCTCGTTGTACTCAGGATGTCGGTGGACGCAATGCCGACATTGATCCGGGTCAACGAGTTGGTGAAGTAAGGACC
>CAYMPU010000053.1:0-23741 GCA_964392375.1 uncultured Ohtaekwangia sp.
CGACTGTCGCCTTTCCAAATACGTATGATTCTCACTTGGGTACCTAACGGGTACGCAATCAAAAAGGACTTTGGAATCTGATGTAGAGTTACAAAGAAATAAATGGGTGATCAATGACGAATGTCATCGGGGAGCGAAGTAATGCAGATTTTACCGCGGAGACGCTGAGGAGCAGAGATAGGATGGGAAACACCGAGAACCATAAAAACACTCAGCGTCTCTGCGCCTCTGCGGTTTACATTTCCAGCCCGCTACCGCAGCGCTGCCCGCAGTTGCTTGAGCTGCTTTTTCAGGCTGGCGATTTCGGCTTCGGAGGCGTTTAATTTAGCTGCGAATTCCTCACGCATCTTTTCGGCATTCTTGCTGCGGCCGAAGAACTCGAGATTGTTCTTCAATACCGCGATGTCGTTCTCCTCTTTTTGAATCCGCTTGCGCAAGCCTTGCTCCCGCTGCTGCAGCTTGTAGGCGGCATCGGGGTCGCTCTTGATGGTCTCTAGCTGAATCTCCAGCATGGCCTGGTCCTTCTCGCCCTGGCCGATATTCTCTATCGAGGCCATGGCTTGCTGGAACACGGTGGTAAATCGTGACTTGATATCTCCAGTGGCGGCACGGGGAACAGTTCCAATACCCTGGAAGGCGCGTTGTTTCTCTTTCAAGATATCGAGCGTGGCTGTCTTCTGTGCGATCATGGCCTCGAGTTCAACGCACAAGGCCTCCTTCTTCGCGAGATTCTCCATCTGCTCTTTGTCGGCGGCCTCAAAGCGCACACGCCGCTGATCGAAGAAATGATCGCAGGCAGCCTTGAACTCGGCGTAGATCGATTCACGGAATTTATCCGGCACAGGGCCAATCTCTTTCCATGCGGCCTGGAGATTGCGAAGGGTCACCGAAGTCTTGTCCCAGTCGGTGCTGGCCTTCATCTCCTCAGCTTGTTTCACCAGCTCACGCTTTTTCTCGAGGTTGCCCTTGCGGCCTTCGTCGAGTTTGCTGAAAAATTTGCTTTTGTTGCTGAAGAAGGTCTTGAAGCCCGACCAGAATTGTTTGTTGATATCCTTGGACCGGCTGCGGGGAACACCGCCAACAGCCTCCCAGGCTTTCTGGGCTGCCAGAATCTCCAGCGTCTTTTGGTTCCACTCTTTGATGCGGTCTGATTGGAACGTCGCCAGCGCAGTTACTTTGGCAACCAGTTCTTCCTTAGCCACGAGATTCTTCGAAAGCTCCGCATGCATGGAGGCCACGACGGTATCGCGCCGCTCATACACCGCATCCGACGCCTTCTTGAAGCGCTCCCACAAGGGCTCCTTCTCTTCGCGGGCAACAGGCCCGATGTGTTTGTACTCTTCATGCAACTCATGAAGTTCACGAAGGGCCACATTGATTTTCTGTTCCTCTGCCAGCTTCTCTGCCCGCACACACAACTCGATTTTCGCTTCGAGGTTCTTCTTGCGGTCCAGTTCTTTCAATTCAAAATAGATCGTACGGTTGTCGTAGAACCGGTCGATCAGCGCATGGAAACTCGCCCATGTGGGGCGTACTTGCGCTGCCGGTACAGGACCGATTTCTTTCCACTGTTTCTGGATATCCTTGAACTTGTCAAAGCTTTGCTTGCTGTCCTTACCGTCGATAAGTTCACGGAGGGCGTCGAGGAGTTCTTTCTTCTTGCGAAGGTTCTCGTTCTTCTCCATCTCCACGCTCCGGAAATGCTCGAGGCGCTTGTTGCGCAATATCTTGAAGTTTGCTTCGAACGCTATGTCGAGGACATCAAGACGGTATTCAAAGTCATCGATGGTACCACCTTGTTCGAGGAAACGCTTCAGCGCATCGGTCTTCTCCTGGTGCTGAATCTCTTCAAATTTGTTCTTGAGCTCACGAATGGCAGATTCCGACTTACGGAAGTCATTGTCCTGAACAAGTCCTTTCAGAAGGTCGACCAGGTCTTTTTTGGTGAGTTGGGAATAGTCTAGTTCGTGTACTTCCTCAACCAGGAGTTCACCTCCGGCTTCGGGAGTCCCTAAGGCGTTTGCCTGAGCATCCTGCGCCACGTCCAACCCTTCTTCTTTCGCTTCAGTTTCCATGCGTTTCTTATATGCTATGTCCCTATGGAACGGCAAAACTAGCCAATCGGATGTTAATTCAACCGGGGGTCCTTGGGATAATTTGAGTACACGGAGAACCTCCCACCCATGATTTTCAGGGTCTTTTTCCACATGGCATCGGGCTCCGTATCAAAGATCAACTCCTCGCTGGCCTGGTCGCTCACGATCCAGGAATCATTATCGAGTTCCTCCTCCAATTGTCCGGCCGACCACCCGCTATACCCTAAAAAGAACCGGATGTCTTTGTGTGGCAGTTGCTTGCTGTCAAGAAGAAACAGGACCCGTTCGAAATTTCCGCCCCAGTATACGCCGTCGAGGATTTCCACAGCGTCGTCGATCCCGGGACAACGATGGAGATAGTGCAGTGTATCCTGCTGCACCGGGCCACCCACCATGGCCGGCGTGTTATAGTCTTTGATGTCATCCATCACATCGCTCACATTGGCGAGGGAGGGCTTGTTCAGTACAAATCCGAACGACCCTTCGCTGTTGTTTTCGCACAGCAGGATGATCGTACGTTCAAAATTCGGGTCTGGGAGAAACGGCTCGGAGATCAGCAGCTTCCCCTTTTCGGGCTTGACCTTGTTTTTATACTTGAAGAAATCCATATTTCTCGTGTCAAGAAACTCATGAATCCTCAGACCGCCAAGAGAACCCCGAAAAATTAGTCTCCTGGCGGAATTTCCGTAAAAAGAAGTCACCATCTTTGCGGTAAAAGAACCCCATGTTATCACTGGCTGACCTGCGTAAGGAATATTCACAAGGCGTGCTCGACGAAGGAAATGTCGCGAAGCACCCGTTGGTGCAGTTTGAGAAGTGGTTCCAGGAAGCGGTGCATGCAGAGGTGCCGGAGCCGAGTGCCATGAACCTGTCTACGGTTACTGAAACCGGGCTTCCCTCCTCACGCATCGTGCTGCTGAAAGGTATTGAGAATGGATGCTTTGTTTTCTACACCAACTACCAGAGTCGCAAAGGGTCCCAGCTCGACGCGAATCCGGTGTGCGCGTTGACTTTCTTCTGGCCAGACCTGGAGCGACAGGTTCGTATCGAAGGTGTCAGCGAGCGGGTGGCTGAAGATGTTTCAACGGCTTACTTTCAAAGCCGTCCACGAGAGAGCCAAATCGGTGCGTGGTCGTCGCCGCAGAGCAGCGTCATTGCCAGCCGTACTATTTTGGAAGCGCGTGTGAAAGAAATGGAGAATCGCTTCGACGGTCAAAAGGTACTTCCCAAACCGAAACAGTGGGGAGGCTTCAGCGTGAACCCGCATTGGATAGAGTTCTGGCAAGGACGTCCCAGCCGTTTGCACGACCGTATCCTCTACACCAAGAATGACAGTGGCTGGACCATCAGCCGGCTGGCGCCTTAGATCAGGTCCGTTAGCGAACGTACACCTACCCAGCGTCGCACGGTAAATCCTTCGCCGTACTTCACTCCGATGGCGTGTCCCATCTCAATGGCACGTGCTTCGAGCATGCGAAGAAATTCCGGTGTTGAAATGTATGTGACAGGCTCCTTGCTGGAAGGATCAAAAAACTGTGTCTTGAAGGCCTTGATGGCGGCCATCTTCTGCTCCCATTCGTCCGAGATATCGACCACAAAGTCAGGTGTTATCAGCTGGCTCTGGATGTAATGATATACAGCTTTGGGTCTCCAGGGCTCCTGTGCTTTGCCCTGCGCATCGGTGGTCTTCACTTTCGATAAGCCGGAGAGGAAACAGGATGTGTAAGCGATCTCTGAACCTTTACCATGGTCGGGATGGCGGTCATACCGGGCATTGGCAAGGACGATGTCAGGCTGATAGGTGCGAATGGCCGCGACGACCTTCATTTGATGTTCCTCTATGTTCTGAAAGAATCCATCCGGAAGTCCGAGGTTCGTGCGCACGCTCAGCCCCATGATTTTGCCCGATGCCGCGGCTTCAGCATCGCGTTGCTCGGGGGTTCCGCGCGTGCCCAGTTCACCGCGGGTCAGGTCCACCACGCCCACCTTCAGGCCGGCTTTGATGTGTTTGATGATCGTTCCGCCACAGCCGAGTTCGGCGTCGTCGGGATGTGCGGCCAGCGTGAGGATATCGAGTTTCATGCGGTGACCGTCTCGTGCTCGCGGGCGGCCAGCCAGCGTTCGGCATCCAGGGCGCCCATACAACCGGTGCCCGCGGCCGTTACAGCCTGACGGTATACGCGATCGGCGGCGTCGCCCACGGCGAATACGCCTTCAATATTGGTCCACGTTGATCCGGGCTTAACCTTGATATAGCCGGTTTCATCCATGTCGAGCTGGCCTTTGAAGATACCCGTGTTTGGCTGGTGGCCGATGGCGACAAAGAATCCTCTGATGGCGATCTCCCGCTTTTCACCCGTCTTTGTGTTGAGAATGCGCATGCCGGTAACCTCTTCGGTGCCCAGGATCTCTTCCGTCACAGAATCCCACAGGATTTCGATCTTCGGATTGTTCTTCACGCGTTGCTGCATGATCTTCGATGCGCGCATCTCATCGCGGCGCACCACGAGGTACACCTTGGGGCACAGTTTGGAAAGATAGGTAGCTTCCTCTGCTGCCGAATCACCGGCTCCGATCACGGCTACATCCATACCCCGATAAAAGAATCCATCGCATACCGCGCAAGCGGACACGCCTTTGTTCATGAGCTTCTGTTCGGAAGGCAGACCCAGGTACCGGGCACTGGCGCCCGTGGCTACGACCACAGCTTCGGCTTCTATCTCGTGGGTGTTATCAACCACGGCGAAAAAAGGATACTTTGAAAAGTCTACTTTCGTCACGAGCCCGTCGCGCACCTGTGTGCCGAACCGCTCGGCCTGCTCGCGGAGGTCCATCATCATCTGTGGGCCTTCCACCCCTTTCGGGTAGCCGGGATAGTTTTCTACTTCACCCGTGATGGTCAGTTGTCCACCGGGCTGTCCGCCAGAATACAATACGGGTGTGAGTCCTGCGCGCGCAGCGTAGATGGCCGCGGTATAGCCTGCGGGGCCTGAACCGATGATCAATATTTTAACGCTTTCCTTGGTCATATGCTTTTGTGCTTACAAAAAAGGTCCCTGTTAAGAGACCTTTGAATTCATTTCCATTTCAAATACTCTTAACCCAGGTAAGGCTTCAACGCCTTACTCCGTGAGGTGTGGCGAAGTCGGCGGATGGCCTTCTCCTTGATCTGCCTTACCCGTTCGCGGGTGAGGTTGAATTTCTCACCAATTTCTTCGAGCGTCATGGCATGTTCGCCATTCAGTCCGAAGTATAAAGCGATCACATCCGATTCACGTTGTGTGAGTGTCGACAGTGCGCGTTGTACTTCGCGGCGCAGCGAGTCAGTCATCAGGCCCTGGTCGGGTGTATCTTCACCGTCGTTTTCCAGAACATCCAGCAGGCTGTTTTCTTCACCTTGAACAAACGGGGCGTCCATGCTCACGTGGCGGCCGCTGATTTTCATGGTATCGACCACTTCGGCTGTTGTTACTTCGAGTACTTCTGCGAGTTCTTCCGGAGAAGGCTCGCGCTCGAACTTCTGTTCCAGTTCGGAAAATGTTTTGGATATCTTATTCAGCGATCCCACCCGGTTGAGGGGCAGGCGAACGATGCGCGACTGCTCGGCAAGGGCTTGTAGTATGGACTGACGTATCCACCACACGGCATAGGAGATGAACTTGAATCCACGGGTCTCATCAAATCGCTGGGCGGCTTTGATCAGGCCGAGGTTTCCTTCGTTGATCAGGTCGCCCAGGGAAAGGCCCTGGTTCTGGTATTGCTTAGCGACAGAAACGACGAAGCGGAGGTTTGCCTTGGTCAGCTTTTCAAGAGCGATCTGGTCGCCTTCCTTGATGCGCTTGGCCAATTCTACTTCCTCATCGGGTGTAAGCAAATCAACTTTGCCGATCTCCTGGAGGTATTTGTCCAGTGACTGGCTTTCCCTGTTGGTGATCTGCTTGCTGATCTTTAGCTGTCTCATGGGCCTTTATCTAGCTTCTATTGGAAACGTTAGGTCGATAAATTAGTTCCAAAAAACGTTGCTGTCAACTATACCTGAGCGGCTTCTTCTTTTCTGGGGGGTTTTGGGAGCAGAACCTTGCGAGACAAGCGGAATTTGCCGGTTTTCTTATCGACTTCGATCAGCTTGACTTTCACTTCTTCGCCCACCTCCATCACACCATCCATGGTCTCGAGACGTTCCCACTTGATCTCCGAGATGTGGAGCAGCCCATCTTTGCCGGGCATGAACTCGACGAAAGCGCCGAACGGCATGATCGATTTCACCACGCCGTCGTATACGGTGCCTACTTCCGGCACAGCCACGATGGCACGGATACGTTTCAGTGCGCCGTCCATCGCTGCCTGGTCGGTAGCGAAAACGCTGACGTGTCCTTTCTTGTCTTTCTCTTCGATCACGATGGTTGCACCCGTCGTATTCTGGATGTCCTGGATCACTTTACCGCCAGGTCCGATTACCGCTCCGATCATCTCTTTGTCGATGATCATGGAGAAGGCACGGGGAGCATGGGGCTTGAGGTCAGGGCGCGGAGCCGACATGGTCTTGGTCATCTCGCCGAGGATATGAAGCCTGCCTTCTTTGGCTTGCAGCAGTGCCTCTTTCAAAATATCATAGGAAAGTCCTTCTACTTTCAGGTCCATCTGGCAACCGGTGATACCTTTTGCAGTACCTGTTACCTTGAAGTCCATGTCACCCAGGTGATCTTCATCACCGAGGATATCGGACAGGATTGCATAGCGGCCTTTCTCAGAAATCATTCCCATGGCAATGCCTGACACGGGAGCTTTGATCGGTACACCCGCATCCATCAGTGCCAGTGAACCGGCGCATACGGTTGCCATCGATGAAGATCCGTTCGACTCGAGGATATCGGATACAACACGAATGGTGTAGGGGTTGCTTTCTTCGGGAGGCAGCACTTGCTTCAGCGAGCGCATGGCCAGGTTGCCGTGTCCTACTTCCCTGCGGCCAGGACCGCGGTTAGGTTTTACTTCGCCGGTCGAGAACGACGGGAAGTTGTAGTGCAGAATAAATTTGTTGGATCCGGAGAACATGGCTCCGTCGATCATCTGATCATCGCGGCTGGTTCCCAGCGTTACGGTGCTGATCGATTGTGTTTCGCCACGGGTGAAGAGCGCCGAACCATGTGCAGAAGGCAGGTAGTCAACTTCCGACCAGATGCCACGGATCTCGTTGGTCTTGCGACCGTCGAGGCGAACGCGCTCATTGAGCACGAGGTCGCGCGAAGCTTTCTTTTGAATGTCGTGGTAGTATTTCTTCACCAGACCCTTGTCGATGGTTGAATCTTCCGGCAGTCCGGCGAGGTAATCCTCAACAACTTTAGCGAACAACTCCGAGCGTTGGGCTTTGTTGGCGGTCTGAAGACGGGCTACAGCGTAGGTCTTATCGTACAGCAGTTTGTGGAGCTCTTCCTTCAGCGCGGGATCGTTGGTCTCGTGACTATAGGTACGCTTCTCAGTCTTATTTGTAAGTTTGGTAAGCTCGATCTGAAGCTGGCACTGGACTTTGATGGCCTCGTGGGCAACTTTCAGGGCTTCGAGCATGTCCTCTTCACTCACTTCCTTGCATTCGCCTTCCACCATGAGGATGTTGTCGATGGACGCGGCTACGATCAGGTCGAGGTCTGACTTCTCTTTCTGCTCCAGGGGTGGGTTGACGATGAATTTGCCATCGACGCGGGCTACGCGTACTTCGGAGATGGGACCCTGGAACGGGATGTCGGAAACTGACAGTGCAGCTGAAGCGGCGAAGGCAGCCAGTGCATCCGGGAGCGCAGCCGGGTCACCGGACATCAATTGAATGGCTACTTGTGTTTCAGCATGATAATCATCTGGAAATAAGGGACGTATAGCACGGTCAACCAAGCGGCTGATAAGGATCTCGTAATCCGAGAGTCTGCCCTCACGACGGAGGAAGCCACCGGGGATCTTGCCTGTGGAGGCAAACTTTTCCTGATAGTCTACGGAAAGGGGAAGGAAATCGGCGCCCTCTTTGCCTTCCTTGTTGGAGACAACGGTAGCCAGGATCATGGTCTTGCCCATGCGGACAACAACCGAACCGTCGGCCTGACGGGCCAGTTTGCCGGTTTCAACAGTAATTTCTCTGCCGTCGGGTAACTGGCAGGTCTTTGATATAGGAGTAGGTTTCATACGTTTTTTAGTTGGCCCAATAGGCCTTTAGAAAAGCGAAAAGGGAACCTTGAAAGGGTTCCCTGCTTGCCTTATTGATAACTTATTTTCTCAGATCCAGTTCGGCGATGATCGAGCGATAGCGCGCGATGTTCGTCTTCTGGAGATAGCCCAGGAGCTTCTTGCGCTGGCCGACGAGGTTGAGGAGGCCTTGCTGGGTTGAAAAGTCCTTTTTGTGGCCTTTCAGGTGCTCGGTCAAAGAGTTGATCCGGTGTGTGAACAGGGCAATCTGGGATTCCGGGGAGCCTGTGTCTTTTGCTGACTTGGTGGCACCGTACTTGGTGAATAGTTCCTTCTTTTTGGTTGAATCGAGGTACATCGCTTAAAATTTACTGCTTTATGGTCGTTTTTTAATCGCGCAAAAGTAAGCGAAATCGGCAAAACCACAAAATATCACTGCGCAGGCAATTCTTTCGGCCTGGGCCCGAAACGACGCCGGATCTTCTCAATGACTACGTTGTAGTAGTCTGATTCAAACAAACGGGCATCCAACCGGGCCTGGCGGAGGAAAAACAGTCCAATCAGAGCCAAAATGACATCGGCGGCCCATATTCCCGCGGGTACGCTCACCCGATCCTGCAGAGCCCACTTCTCACCGGTGCTGATGAAGAGGTAGAAAAGTATGAAAAAGAAGATGGAGAAGATCACCGGTACACCCAGCCCTCCTTTCTTGATGATCGACCCCAGCGGGGCACCGATCAGGAACATCACAATGCAGGCTATGGAGTTCGACAGGATCTTATGCCACTGAATCTGGAACACCTTCCGTTCGAGCTCGTAGTTGTTGCGTGTCGTATTCATGTTCAGCAACTGGGCCTTTAGCGTGCGCGTTACATTCAAGGCATAGGCAATCTCATCGGCGGTATATCGGGCATTGAAGAGGCTGTCGGAAACTTCCCGTGTGGGCTGCTTGATCACCGCAGAAGGAACCGGGATAAAGTCGAGGGCAAAGGGCGAGGCATACGGGTCGTTGATTTTGGCAATGGAATCACGATCGCGTTTGAAGGCGGCGAGCTCGGTAGGGACTTGTAGGGTATCTCCTTTCTTGTGATAGCTGAACAGGTTGAACTGCATCCGGTACCTTGACAAATCGTTTTGTTTGATCTCGAAGCTCAGTGAGTCCATGTCATCGTCGAGCTGGAAGACGCTGCGCATGATGCGGTTACCCTGGAACCATCGCTTGTCGGTGCGGGCCAGTCCAAACGAAGCCAGGTCGAAGACGATCTCTGTTTTACCGAAGCGCGTCTTGCGCATGGACTCCGGGCTGGCGCCTTCCGATCCTAGGTTTTGGTCATCAGTGCCTTCGGTATATTCATAACCTCGGTACAATTCCAGTTTCAGGTAGCGCTCGTTGAGGATCGTATACATCCTTCCGGAATCGGCGATGGTCACCTGCTTGTTACCCGTCGTTCCACGGTGGTCATAGATGATGACATCCTTGAGGGAGGCGCCGTCGGGGAACTTCTTGTTGACCTTAATGCTGATATCGGGGATACCAGCATAGAAGGTTCCCTCCTGCAGGTCGAGCGCCGGTTTCTTTTGCTTGATGTCGTAGAGCAGACTGTAGGCTTCCAGGGCTGCCTTGGGAACCCAGGTATTATTAACATAGAATGCAAAGACGGTTAATCCTATGACCATGAGGAAGATAGGCACCAGGCTTCGCGTCAGCGAGATGCCGAGCGCCTTGATGGCCGTGATTTCAAAGTGTTCGCTCAGGTTGCCGAACGTAATGAGGGACGACAGTAAAATGGCCAGCGGGAGGGCCAGTGGGGTCATGAAAATGGCAAAATAGAAGAGCAGCGTGCCAACGACATCCCAGCCCAGATCCTTGCCGATGATATCATCGAAGTACTTGAGCATGTGCTGCAAGAGCAGGATAAAGACCACCACCAGGAACGTCAGGATGAAGGGCCCGATGAAGGAGTTAATGATCAGTTTGTCAATCTTGCGCATGAAGGAGCACCTCTCTCAAAAATAACTCCATTTTCAGCGCTTTCCTGAAGTATTCCAGTAAATGACAAAAGTTTATAAATTTGCGCCTCCTTTTGGCGAGGTAGCTCAGTTGGTTAGAGCATCGGATTCATAACCCGAAGGTCGGCAGTTCAAATCTGCTCCTCGCTACTTCGATGTAATCGTGGTTCGTTATCCCGAACCACCCGAATTCACCCATTCCTCCCTTTGCAAATCCCGATCACCCAATCGGGCCGATAAAAGAAGATTAGAAAACTTCTGCAAACCCCTTCAAGTCATTTGCTCTTCCGAAAAATTGATATATCTTCCAATCGAATCAGAGAGATGGAAACGAAAATGATCAAGAAGCAACTTTTTTCTGCGGATTACGAGTTGCACGCGTCTGTAAAAATGCTGTACCCGTATATCCAGACCGCCAGCGGCCTGGCCGAATGGTTTGCCGATGATGTGCGGATCAGCCCCGAAAAAGTCTTCACGTTTGTTTGGGATCACGAAGAACACAAAGCCGTGATGTCCGCTCACCGCACCAATCATTTCGTGCGCTTCGAGTACCTGCCCGAAACACCGGAAGACAAGAAAGATCCCTCCTACTTTGAACTCAGCCTGGAAGTCAACGACCTCACCCAGATGACGTTCCTCAAAGTCTACGACTATTCCGACTTCGATGATATGCAGGAGCTTCAGGATCTCTGGGACGGACTCCTGGAAAAACTCAAGACGGTTGTAGGGGGGTAAGCTTGGCGAATCGAAGCTGCGCCTATTTGGATATTGGATATTCGGTGTTGGATATTGGAAATTTGATCCCGCGCTGTCCAACGTATCCAACTTCTCGGAAAAATATCCAATATCGAATGGCCAATATCAAATATCCAATGGCCTACCCGTTAGAGATTAAACCAATACGTTAGTTTAATAACGATCGCCCTGTTCTTGGGCGTGAAATTCTCGTTGGGCTGCCCAATGCTGTAGAAGTAGTTATCGGTATAAACGATAAACAAATCAGACACCGGACGGAAGCGCCACTGAAGGCGCGTATTGATGTTCATGTTCTTGTACTGGCTGTTGTATTGTACAAACGTGGTGAAGAATACCGAGCGTGTCAGCGTGAGATCGATGCGTGGACTGATGAGGTATATATCGGCGCTGGTATACGGGCTCGGCAAGGTAATGCGGTTAACGTTGGCATCCAGGGACAGTACCCCGTAGGGCTGAATCCGGTAATTGATGCTCGCATTCAGGTTGGTGCGCATACCGTTAAAGTATTCCCCATGAAGACCTCCGATAGTGAATGTAAACAACCGCTTGGGGTCGGACTGATAGGTGACCGATCCGTTGGTATACGTGTAATCGGTAAGCGCTGGCAGTTTCACGGCCCCCTCTTCCGGTGGTGAGTTGGTAGGATCGAAATCAAACAGGAGAAATGTGTACGTGTGCTGCAACTGGAAATTGAGGATCGACTGGTTCTGGAAGTTGACGTTATACCCGGGAACATACTGGTAGTCGGACAAGCCATAGAGGTCGTCCCACACATACGAGACATCCGCGACGGGTCCATGATTATTGATGGCCGACTGTGATGGAAACCACCGGTAAGCGGCCGATGGTGAGATCCTCTTGTAGCCTGAACGTGGTACAAAACCTACGACGGGGTTGTAGTTCTTTCCAATGGCCTGCTCATATAAATTGAGTGTGAACTTCTGTGTGTTGAAAACATAACTGGCACCTTGTGCATACTCTTGGCCCGGGCTCTCTGGAGTAAACTGCTGATGATAAAATATCGTCCCGGTATGGCGGTTGTTCTTGAAGCTGTAGTTATAATCGGCACCTACTACCCTGTTGTATCCATAACCTTCGATGCGGAAGTCGCCTGAATCATTCTTGAACGTCTGTCGGTTGACGAAGATGGCTCTCAGGTTAGAGTTCGTGCCCAATCGCCGCTGAGCGGTTGCCACGGTGTAGTTGTAGGAAGGTACTGAAGACTCCGGAATCTCACCGGTTTGCATATTGAGAAACCCGATGCGGTAGTTCTTGTTGATGTTGCCACTGAGCCGGGCTCCAAAGAGTATCTGGTTCTGAACGTTCTGGCCTGTATTCGGGTCACGAGCCACACCGATGCGTCGGGAAAAGAAAGGGCGCGCATTGGGATGGCCGTATGAAAGAAACAAGTCTGCATTCTCCAGAAAGAATTGCCTTCGCTCAGGGAAAAAGATTTCAAACCGGTCGAGGTTGGTCACTTGACGGTCTACCTCCACCTGCGAGAAGTCAGGGTTCACAGTAAGGTCGAGGTTCAACGACGACGATACAGCGATCTTCGCATCACCCCCCACCGTCATCCCCGAAGTAGACGGCTTGTTATTGAGGAAATCCTTGGAAGCGTTTCCGGCCATGTACGGGATGACGGAAATGTTGGACCCAGGGTGTTTCAGCGGCTGATCCCAAACCAGTTCGGAGGCATAGTTCAGATTTCCAGCTTCAAAGTAGCGCGGTGTCCACGGCCACACGGCCCGTTCATTCTCCTTACTGTCTTGCCGGTAGTATTTTACATTCCATCGTGTAGAGCCGGTTTTGAAACGAAGGGTGGTGTACGGGATTGCCATCTCGGCGATGTAGTATCCCTCATACTGTTTTACTGCGCTGTACCACTTATTGTCCCAGGAAAAATCCAGGTTCTCACCGGAGAGGTAGCCATTGGAGATGAGTCCCTCCCGCTGTACCCCCGCGGGACTCAGTCCGAAGAAGAAGGCGTTGGTGACATCCTGAAAGCAATCCAGCATTACCGCCACGCCATCCAAACCCGGGCCTCGGAAGTCGCGTCGCAGGGAAGACACGACATAGCCACCCGGCTTGTTGTCATATGCCACCATACTGAAGTAAACGAACGCGTCATCGTAGGTGGCACGGAACTCCGTCTTCGCCAAGGCGGGAATGGTGTCGTATGGAAAGTGCTGCATGAGCTCACGGGCAACTTCCGCCTCTTGCCATGAAGTCTCATCGATGGCGCCATCGAGCTTGATCGGGTCAATCGCCCTGCGAATGGAGACCTGGGGCCGGTCCGGCGGTGGATCTGCCGACAGCAGCATGGGCAGCAGATTCAAGAGAAGAAGAAGAAAACCGGAAGACCGCATTGATGCAATTGAACGAACTTCGATACCCCGCGCAAAATAAATAGGATGAGCGGAAGAATAATCTGTGACTGTCCACGCCGATGCCTATTTTTGCCCGCTAACGCATTCGACTTATGTTGCCTTCCATACACCCTACCGACACCCCGGCGTGGCGCAAACTGACCATTCACTTCCTGGAGATGCAGGCTTTCTCCCTCCGCGAGGAGTTTGCCTCCGACCCGCAGCGCTTTGAGAAGTTCCACACAGTGTTTGAAGACATCCTCGTCGACTATTCCAAGAATTGCATTTCCGCCGAGACCATTGCCATGTTTACAGAACTGGCCAATGCCTGTGGACTGGCGGAAGCCATCGACGCCATGTTTCTAGGACGCGCCATCAACCAGACCGAGGGACGTGCTGTCCTTCACGTAGCCTTGCGCAATCGCAGCAACCAACCCATCCTGGTTAACGGTGATGATGTCATGCCGGAAGTCAATCGGGTGCTGGAACAGATGAAAGGCTTTTCCTCCCGTTTGTTGTCGGGTGAGTGGACAGGCTATTCGGGCAAGGCCATTACCGACATCGTCAATATCGGCATCGGCGGTTCGGACCTGGGTCCGCTCATGGTGACTGAGGCACTACGGCCCTATCACAAGAATATCCGACCCCATTTTGTCTCCAACATCGACGGCACCCATCTCGTGGAGACACTGAAGAAGGTGAATGCTGAAACAACGCTGTTCATTATCGCCTCCAAGACCTTCACGACACAGGAGACGATGACCAACGCCCAGTCGGCGCGGGCGTGGTTTCTGGATCAGACAGGAAACCAGGGCGATGTCGCCAAACATTTTGTGGCTGTGTCGACCAACGAAAAGGCTGTTAAAGAATTTGGCATTGCGCCGGAAAACATGTTCGTGTTCTGGGACTGGGTCGGTGGCCGCTATTCGCTGTGGTCGTCCATCGGTCTCTCCATTGCGTGTACCCTGGGCTTCAAAGCATTTGAAGAGCTCCTTGAAGGCGCGCATGCCATGGACAACCATTTCAGGAACACGTCCTACGAAAAGAATATTCCGGTATTGTTGGCCATGATTGGCATCTGGCATACCAATTTCTTTGACGGACAGAGCGAAGCCATCCTCCCCTACGATCAGTACCTCCATCGTTTTGCAGCTTACTTCCAGCAAGGAAATATGGAGAGTAACGGGAAATCCGTTGACCGCAATGGTCAGCCCATACTTTACCAGACCGGGCCGGTGATCTGGGGCGAGCCCGGTACCAATGGCCAGCACGCTTTCTACCAGTTGATCCATCAGGGTACCCGGTTGGTGCCTTGCGACTTCCTGGCCCCTGCAGTAAGTCACAATCCCGTTGGTGATCATCACGCCAAGCTGCTCTCCAACTACTTTGCTCAGACTGAAGCACTGATGATGGGCAAGACTGAGGATGAGGTTCGGGCCGAGTTGCAGAAGCAAGGGATGGACAAGGAGCAGATCGATTTCCATCTTCCCTTCCGTGTGTTTACGGGTAACAAGCCGACCAACTCCATTCTCTTTGAAAAGCTTACACCGCGGACCTTGGGTAGTCTCATCGCGATGTATGAGCACAAGATCTTTGTTCAAGGTGTGATCTGGAACATCTTCAGCTACGACCAGTGGGGTGTAGAACTTGGGAAGGTGTTGGCCAAGAAGATTCTGCCCGAACTTACCACGTCAGGCACTGTGACGAGTCATGATGCATCGACCAACGGGCTTATCAACTATTTCAAACGTTTGAAGGGATTGCTGTAAGCCAGGTATTGGAATGCCTGCCTTCTGCCCTATTTTTGGCCATTATTTTTAAGCATTGAACAACAGCAAAATCACAAAAATCGGTGTCTTCACTTCTGGCGGCGACGCCCCCGGAATGAACGCCGCCATCCGTGCCGTAGTGCGCGCCAGCAGCTACTACGATGTAGAGTCGATGGGCATCACCCGCGGCTACGAAGGCATGATCGACGGTGATATCGCCAAGCTCGGCACGCGATCGGTAGGCAACATCATTCAACGCGGGGGCACGATCCTGAAGACGGCGCGCAGTGAACATTTCAAATCGAAAGAAGGCAGAGCGAAAGCCATCGCCAACCTCAAGAAGCATGGCATTGATGCCCTGGTCGGCATCGGCGGCGACGGCAGCTTCCGGGGTATGCACGAACTCATCAAGGAGTCAGGGATTCCGGGAATATGTGTGCCGGGTACCATCGACAACGACATCGCGGGTACTGACTATACCATTGGTTATGATACTGCGACGAATACCGCCGTTGAAGCCATTGACCGCATCCGCGATACAGCGCTTTCACACAACCGTCTCTTCTTCATCGAAGTGATGGGACGTCATTCGGGCTACATCGCCATCAATAGTGCCATTGCCGGAGGAGCCGTGGCCGTTATCATACCGGAAGAAAAAATCACTTTTGATGAGTTGTTTAACCTGCTGGAACAAAGTGGTAAAGCCAACAAGAAATCAAGTCTCGTCGTGGTCGCCGAAGGCTCTGTGCTGGGTGGTGCCGATGACCTGGCCAAGATGGTAGCCGCACGGTCCAACTACTTTGACATCAAGGTTACGATCCTGGGGCACCTCCAGCGTGGTGGTTCACCGACCTATTTTGACCGCGTACTCGCCAGCCACATGGGCCTTGCTGCGGTAGAAGGACTTCTCAAGGGAGAGAAAGACTGCATGGTGGGCACCCGTAATGGCAAGATGGTCTTTAATAACTTTGAGGACATCATGAACGGGCAACTGCACGAGATTGACAAGGAAGCACTTCGCCTAGCCAAGATTCTCTCGATCTAAACAGCATCCATGAAAAAGCTAACGGTTGGCATCGACATCGGAGGAACAAGCACCAAGTTCGGGATCGTCGACCGGGAAGGACATGTCTACGAGCAAGGCAGCATTCCCATGCTTGACTTTGAGGGCTTTCAGGATTTCTTTGACACATTGGCTGACGCCATCCGTCACGCTTTAGTACATGGTCCGGCTGATGGCCAACTGGTGGGCATCGGCATTGGGGCTGCCAATGGTAACTATTACCACGGCACCATCGAAAATGCGGTCAATTTGAAATGGAAAGGAATCCTGCCGTTGGGCAAGATGTTCACTGATGAATTTCATGTGCCCTGCTTGCTCACCAACGATGCCAACGCGGCGGCCGTAGGAGAAATGGTTTATGGCAATGCCAAAGGGATGAAGGACTTCATTGTCATCACGCTGGGCACCGGGCTGGGCAGTGGTTTCGTCTGCGGCGGCGTGCTCCTCAACGGTCATTTTGGTATTGCTGGAGAGTTGGGACATACTACCGTAAACCCGGGTGGCCGCTATTGCAACTGCGGCAAGCGCGGGTGCCTGGAGACGTATGCGTCAGCCACCGGCATCAAGCGCACGGTGTACAAATTGCTTGCCGACCATCTCGAGCCCAGTGAACTCCGCGGTATCAGCTTTGAAGATCTAAATACCAAGATGATCTCCGAAGCCGCCAACCGCGGTGATGTTGTGGCCAAAGAAGCCTTCGAGTATACCGGTCGGATCCTTGGCATGAAACTCTCGGACACTGTTGTACATACTGACCCGGAGGCCATTTTCCTTTTTGGGGGTCTTGCCCAGGCGGGCTCATTGATCTTCGATCCAACGATTTACCACATGGAGCGCAACCTAATGCCCCAGTTTCGCGGACGTGTCAAAGTGCTTCCTTCCGGATTGGAGAACCAAGCCGCGCCGATTTTGGGGGCGAGTAGTTTGGTGTGGGATTTCCTTGAGAAAACGGGGAGCGGGGAGCTGTGATCGGTGACCAGTTAACAGTAAACGGTGAACAGTAAACGGTAAACGGTTTGCTAGCTGGATTGAGGTGACTCGTTTCGCGATAGCAAGCTTCCGACAATCAGCGCGACGGTACTGATGATTCCTGCGGGTATCAGGCTGGGAATTTCTATCGTTACAATAAATTCAAACGTTATCCAGGCGAGGAATCCCGCTACCATGGAAGCCATTGCGCCTGTGGATGTTGTGGGGCGCCAGTAGACACCAAAGGCTAACGGCGCGAGGAGTGTTACGAGACTCAATATGGATGACTCCCCTACCAACTGATAGATATTGGTACGCAGGCATGCCATGATGGTGCCGAGGGCGCTGAACAATAATACAGAACCACGGGTGAGCCAGAGCATCTGCTGGTCGGTGAACCGCTGGCCCGACAACGGACGTACAAGGTTTTCTGAAAAGATAGCCGCCGGCGCCAGAATGGCCGAACTCGTCGTGCTCATGATCGCAGACAAGAGTGACCCGAAGAACAGTACTTGTACGGCCAGCCCGGTGTGCTCCAACACCATCATCGGCAATGTAAGCTGCGTGTCGCCGGCGACTTGTGCCGGATACAGATGCTTTGTGCAAAGGCTGATGAACAAGGGCAGCATGGCCACCGTGAGGTAAAGGCCAGCGGCATAGTAGCACGAACGTACGGCTGTAGTCGCGGAGCCAGATGACATCGAGCGTTGAAATACATCTTGCGACGGTATAGAGCCCAGTCCGAGCACCGACCACGCGGCGAGGTAGGTGGTCACTTCCTTCCATTCCGGTTTGGGAAGGAATCGAAAATTCTCCGGGTGCACTTCCTTAAAGACGACAGCTACTCCTCCGGCCTTTTCTGCCAGCACAGCGGCCAGCACGGCAAGTCCGGTTACGATGATGATACTTTGCACAAGATCCGTGATGGAAATTGCCCACATGCCTCCGATGTAGGTGTAGAACGTCACCACGATAGCGCTGATGACCACGCCGATCCACACATCGAGTCCGGACACGACGTTGAGGATAAGTCCCATGGCTACCAGCTGGGCGGCGATGTAGCCGACGTAGGGTGGTGCCATGAAGGCGCTCGAAAGTAATTCAGCCTTTCTACCATACCGGACCTTGAAGAAATCGCCTAACGTCAGCAGGTTCATGTTGTAGAGCTTCCTGGCAAAAAAGGCTCCGAAGAGCACCAGACACAAGGCTGCGCCGAAAGGGTCTTCGATTACAGCGTACAGACCTCCTTTGAGAAATTCTGAAGAAGCACCAAAAACAGTCTCTGATCCAAACCAGGTCGCGAAGAGCGCCGATGAACTGAGGAGAATCGGAAGGCTCCGTCCCGCCAGCATAAAGTCACCGGCTGTCTTCACCCGACGCGATGCCCAGTAACCGATGAGGACGGTGACAATCAGGTAGGCGATGATGGCGAAGAGCAGCAACGAGAATCTATTCGCACAAAAATAGAAGAATTCCGCAATCCCCTATGACCCGGATTTAGCAGTCCTATTACTTCTGCTTCTTGATCTGGAAGGTACGCGTCACATTAAAGCCAAGGGAGATGTCGCCGGCAAAGAAGTCGCCATTGGTCTCCGTAAGGTAGGCCCGCTCGGTGAGACCTCGGGAGTTGGTCATTACCAGCTGGAATACGTGACCTCCGGTTTCTATGTCCACGCCAAAACCCAGCGGGTTGTAGTAAGGATTGCCGGTGGGAACGCCAACGCGATAATAGTACTCCGTAGTCAGCGCAACGCTTCGGGTGACTTTGAGGCGGCCACCGAAGCCCATGAGAAACTGATCATTCTTTTCAATAGCCGGGTCGACGGTGTTCTTGTGCACCAGCGTCGGAACAATCTGTAAGGAAAGAATGGAGCTGAATTTTCTGGCGATAAGGAGCTGACCGGTGTACGACAGACGGTCCTCGAACTGAATATCGTAGGTGGCATCCTCCTTCTTCGGCGAGGTCTTTACTGCAGCAATACCAAAGGCGGTAACTGTTACCGGTGAGCCCGATCCGTCCGATCGCTGGCGGATGGCTTTGTAACGCAGATAGGCGTCCATGGTCTTGTCTTCCGAGTTTCGCCCAAACCCGACACCCAGTCTATCGGTGATGCCATACTCAAGGCCCAGCCTGACGTATGCCTGATCAAGGCCATACAACTCATACGCGCCGCTGCTGATGGGGCCGAACCGATGGGCAAAAATAAATTCAAGCGCCCCCTTCCCTTTCGTTTCGATGGTCTGCCCGTTCACGAGGCGCGTGCTTTTGAATGTGGCCGTAGTAAACTCCGGCTCCTTCGGCATTTGCTTGTCAAGTTCGGCGAGGAGGTCTTGCGCGCAGGCAGGAAACGTCAACAAAACAAGTACGACAGCGATGCTAGTTTTCATGGGGTTTCAGGGTAAAGTCGATGGTCACTTCAACCGATTCGGCGATGTTCTTCCAAAGCAACTGTGGGATTTTTACATTGTGGTCTTCGAGGCGTACGATGAACTTGGCTGCGAGTACGATGCGACCATCCCGCACCTCAGAAGTTCCGGTGATGTCGGCATCGCGGGCAACGCCGTGTATATTCAGCTGCCCTTTGGCCTGGGTGGCTTGTGGGCCCGTTGCGGATAATGAAAATCCAGTAAGTTTCCCCTGAAAGGTTGCTTTCGGAAATTTCTCACTCTCGAGGTACTTTTCATTGAAGTGTTCCTTCATCAGAGACTTCTCAAACTGAAACTCCGCGATGGGTACGGAGAAAGCGATATCGCCGGTACCCGCATCCAGCATGGCCATGGACTTCTCATTCTTTGCCGCGATATCCTCGACCGTAGCTTTTGAAAAGAAGGTGATGGAAGACTTCTCAGAGATGTACTTCTGCGCCTGAGCAACAACCGGTACCCAGAGGCACAGGCAAATGAATATGATTTTCATTGTGTCTTAGTTATTCTTTGCGCCGTCATCAACCCAACAAGCGATGAGCTGGATTTGCTGTGAACTCAGGTCAGCACTGCCTGCTGGTGGCATCGATAAATTCCCCGTCCTGATCTTGATGGACGACGCTTTGGCGGCCACGTTGGCGAAGTTTGTAAAATCACGTGAACCATTTCCAGCGCCATGGCAGGAAGCAAAATTGCATGATGCACTGATGATGGGTTGAATCTGGGACGCATAGCTTATCCCTGAATCGCCACGGGGAACAGTAATATTGAGGGTGACAATGCATCCATCCGTATCCTTGACGGCCACTTTGTAGGCACCCGCCACCAGGCTATTGAACGTCGACGCAGAGCCGAATGCACCGTTATCAATTTTGAATTCGTACGGTGGTACTCCCCCGGTGGGCAGAACGTTGATGGATCCATCATGCGGGTCAAAGCAATTGTTGTCTGGTAAGGAACTGAAGGTCGCTGCCAAGGTCGAGTTGGCTGCAGCAATGACAATGTCCAGAGAGGCAACACATCCAATCGCGTCGCTGACGGATAAGGCATACGTTCCGGCTGAAAGTGTCGTAAACACGGGGTTGGACTGGAGTACGCCTCCATTGATCGCATACTGGTACGGGGCGGTGCCGCCGGAGCCAACGACTTCCAATTGGCCATCGGCCGAAGTGCAGGAAGAAGCCGGTGTTGCTGACACAGCGGTAATGGAAATATCAGAGCCCGTACACGTTGGGCCGCTGGGAATCTCCTTGTATACACAGGAAGCAAATAAGAACAAGAACAAAGCGCCAGCAAGGGCGGAACGCGAAAGAGCCATCAGGTAGACAGGAGTAGGTTTCCCTGTAAATTATCAAAAAATACCAGACTGGAAGGGTCCAAAAAAGAAAATCCCCCAAAGTCCTTGACCCCAGGGGATTTTCCTGTCTATAGTTGGCTTTAATCTGTTTCGAAGATAATGGGCGCCCCCAAACTCCTGAATCCGTTGCCGATTGAATGAATTTAGGCAGGATAAGCTGCCAAATTTGGCGACGAATGGAATTGAACGGTCTCCAAAGAGGCCCTTTTCTCCTTATTCTTTGAGCCGGGGAAGGTCGTCCTGCTGCTGATGTCGTACATAAGCCAGACGAGGAATAGGAAGAACAGGACTACGACGATGAGGAATATCTTTTTTGACCGGGTCATGGTGCAAAGAAAGTGTGCTCCGATGGATTGGACAATAAAAAAGGGGCCGGAGCCCCTTCTTGTTTACTTCAGTTTGTTGATCACCTCCGTGAACGCATCCGGGTGATTCATGGCCAGGTCGGCGAGCACCTTGCGGTTCAAGTCGATCCCGGATTTCTTCAATTTTCCCATGAGCTCGGAATATGACAATCCGTGGAGACGTGCACCGGCGTTGATACGCTGGATCCACAAGGCACGGAAGTCACGCTTCTTGGCTTTGCGATCGCGGTAGGCATACACGAGACCTTTTTCGACCGCGTTCTTGGCGACGGTCCAAACATTTTTCTTTCTTCCAAAGAATCCTTTGGCAAGTTCGAGCACCCTTTTGCGCCTGGCGCGGGATGCTACGTGGTTCACTGAACGTGGCATAGTTACATTTTTTGGTTGCAGGCGCCTCGATCAAACGGGGACTTGTAGCCTTGAAACCGGGTTAAACATTTATTAAACCATCCGCCTAGGCGGATTTAAAGAGCATAGGGAAGCATCGGGCGAACGTTGCCCATGTCAACTTTCTTTACAATGGCACTGTTGCTCAACCTTCTCTTCTGCTTTGTTCCTTTTTTCGTCAGGATATGACGTTTGTAAGCGTGCTTGCGCTTAACCTTACCGGTACCGGTAACTTTGAAGCGCTTCTTCGCTCCTGACTTCGTTTTTACTTTAGGCATGATTCGTATCGCTATTGTTCTGTTCTAATTCTATTTCTTTCCACCACCGCCGCCCGGTTTCGGGGCGACCATCATATACATCCTTTTTCCTTCCAACTTCGGCATCTGCTCTACCTTGCCCACATCTTCCAAAGCCTGTGCAAACTTGAGCAACAGGATTTCTCCACGCTCTTTGTACACGATGGAACGGCCGGCAAAGTGAACGTATGCCTTTACTTTGGCACCTTCCTTCAGGAAGTTGACCGCGTGCTTCACCTTAAAGTTGAAGTCGTGATCGTCAGTATTGGGTCCGAAGCGCATTTCCTTAACAACGGTCTTCTGCGCATTGGACTTAATCTCCTTCTGCTTCTTCTTCTGTTCGTACTTAAACTTCGAATAATCGATCACCTTGCATACGGGCGGATCGGCATTCGGCGATATCTCCACAAGGTCGAGTCCCTGCTCCTGGGCAAGCTTAATGGCTTGCTGAATGGGATAGACATCCACTTTGATGTTTTCCCCAACTACACGTACACGAGGAGCGGTAATCCGCTCGTTGACACGGTAAGGTTCTTCTACCACTCTGGGGCGAAAGCCCCTGTTATACGGACGACTGCCTCCACCTCCAGGCGGGCGACTGCCCCCGGGAGGACGACTACTTCCAGGAAAAAATGCCACTCGATGGGTTTAAGTTTAACATCTGTTTATGCTTCCTAATCCTTGCAAAACGGCCTTCAGGTCACTTTGCAGGGCCGCAAATATCACCATATTTTCAATTTTTCCTTGCAGAAAGGCTGAATTTTTAATGCCAAGGCCTAAATCGGCATTGCGAACTCCTTGGCTGCCATCTGCATGAACTCGGCCAGCGAAACAGAACCTTCATCACCTACAGCCTGCTTCCTCACCGAAACCCGGCCTTCTGCAGCTTCTTTTTCGCCTACAATGAGCATGAATGGCACTTTTTTCACCTCGGCGTCCCTGATCTTCCTGCCTATCTTCTCATTCCGGTCATCGAGGAAGCCCCGGATATCCTGATTCTTGAGTTCCTGAATGACGGAAGCTGCATAGTCATTGAACCGTTCCGAGATGGGCAGAACAGCCACCTGGTCGGGTGACAGCCATAGCGGGAACTTGCCGGCGCAATGCTCAATGAGCACAGCTACAAAACGCTCCAGGGAACCAAATGGCGCCCGGTGAATCATCACCGGTCTGTGCTTCTGATTGTCGGAACCGATGTATTCGAGTTCAAAGCGCTGCGGCAGTTGGTAGTCGACCTGGATGGTACCCAGCTGCCAGCTGCGGCCTAAGGCGTCCTTGACCATGAAGTCCAACTTGGGCCCGTAGAAGGCCGCCTCCCCTTTCACCGCCACAGTCTTCAGCCCTCGCTCATCCGCCGCCTCCTGGATCTCGCGCTCGGCACGATCCCACAGTGCGTCTTCGCCAATGTACTTCTCCTTGTTGGCCGGATCGCGCAACGACACCTGGGCCGTATAGTGTTCGAAGCCCAGCGACCGGAACACGTGAAGCACGAGGTCAATGACCTTGATGAACTCTTCTTTAACCTGATCGGGTCGGCAAAAGATATGGGCATCATCCTGGGTAAAGCCACGTACCCGGGTGAGGCCATGGAGTTCACCGCTTTGTTCGTACCGATACACCGTACCAAATTCCGCATAACGGATCGGCAGGTCTTTGTAGGAACGGGGCTTAACTTTATAAATCTCGCAATGGTGGGGGCAGTTCATCGG
>CAYMPU010000054.1:0-7095 GCA_964392375.1 uncultured Ohtaekwangia sp.
GTAGCGTCTGTTCAGCCTGACCACGAAGAAGAAGAGGAGGAAGACCCGTTGAAGAAATTCGGCCACCAGCACGATACGAAGAATGAGCATAACCTCGTGCAGGAGAAAAAAACGGATAGTCATCAGCATGCTACGGAAGAAGAGGAGAAGGAGGATCCCATGAAGGCCTTTGTCCATCAGCACGACAGTGAGGAAGAAGCTACGTTCTTTGTCCTGTCGGTGAAGGCCAAGTTGAAAGCTGCACTAACATTGATGTGGGATTCGGAGTTGCAGTTGCGGATGTACGAGCCAAAGAAGTCGTTGCCCGTGCAGTATAAGATCCTCAAATTACTGAAAGAGATTGCTCAGGACTCCCGCGTGTACGTCCATCGCTCTGGATTTGATCCTCCGCCGATCAAGGAAGAGCGGCGACTCTCGGGTGATCTTGATGAAGTAGCCAGTACCACAGAGCGTACTCAGTTACTCAACGAAGAAACTTATCCTGGCATTCAGGCTGCCCTTGTGCATATCGAGGAGTTGCTTCAACAAGCGACACCCGTGATTTCGGCCAATACATCTGTACTGGCTACCAATGCTGGCTATGAAGTGGCCACAGAAGAACTGAAGCAACCCGGGCGCTATATCCAGACACTTTCCGACCTGCGTAAACTTGCCGATGGAAACATCGAGCCTGCCAAGCAGCAATCCACTTTGTTGAGTATTCGTCAAGCCTTCTGGAGTATTCTACCTGTCGCCACCTGGTCGCCCACCCGCGGCAAGCGCACACTGCATCCGATGGATAAGGCGGTTCTGGATCAACTGGAAAAAGCGCCCCATGAATAGCTTTATCGCGCTTGATCCAAGGATTTCAATGATTCCCTTGATCGGGGTGGTGTTGCTTGCCCTTTTCTTTGCCTGGAAGGAATCACGAATGCCATACCGGTTCAAAGCACTGCGCGTGATTGCACAGATCATCGCGATGGCTGCCTTGTTGGGATTGGTGGTGCGCCCTTCGTATATGACGACCGAGCCTATACCATCGTTGGTGCTACTAACTTCCAACTATTCTGTGAAGACATACGACAGTCTGATGAGTGCCAATCGTTCCTTGCGTACGGTTCTTACCCCAGGTGTCACTGCTCGTGAAGGGGCTATGTCGATACACTCGTTTCGCGAGTTATCGGCCATCGGTGAGGTCGCATTTGTTCTTGGCGACGGAATACCCGCAGCATCGCTGGAGTTATTCAGAAGTGATCCTTTCATATATCTCCTCGGTGCCACGCCTGAGGGGATAGTCTCGTTACACCTTGGTCCATTCCCCGAGAATCGCAAGAACTTTCTGCGCGGTGAAATCCGCGATGGCAGCAAGACTCGTCTTACGCTGATAGGGCCTGGCGGCGTTGAGGATTCGGTAAGTATAAGGAAGAATGGACTTCGGGAATTTCAACTTGCCTTTACTACAAAGCGACCGGGCCAATATGTATACAGTCTCAAGCTAACGGACAGCACGGGACGCAAGGATGAGGAGCTGGTCCCCGTAGAAGTCACCGGTGCGCGGATATTGCGCATCCTTCTTCTACAGTCCTATCCTCAGGCAGAGGTGCGGTTTCTGAAGAACTACCTTGGAGAGAAGGGCCACACCGTCACGGCGAGGTATCAATTATCGAAGGGAGTCTTCCGCTATGAGTTTGCGAATACAACGTCAAAAAAGCTGGGATCATTGACCGGGGCAATGTTGGATGAGTATGACCTGGTGATCACGGATGATGAGTCACTTGATCGGCTGGCCTCGAACGAACTGTTGGCCATTGAGCAGTCGGTGGAGCAGGGCCTTGGTTTGCTGATGCTTCTTCAGCGCGAGCCTGAAGCGCGACGCTTTCCGGGTAGTGGATTGGGGTTGAAGCAGGATTCCGATGTTGCCGATACCATCCGATACACTGTGCCGGGGTATGGAGATTTTGTCAGTCCTTATACAGCTTTGCGGGTATTGCCAGGTAGCAGCGTGCAGCCCGTAATGCTGATGGGTATGCGTGTGCTCTCTGGGTTTGTGTTGTATGGACAAGGCAAGGCTGCATTCCAATCACTGCGTGAAACGTATCGCCTGGCCCTGGGGGGTGAAATCGGACCCTACGCCGCACTGTGGACGCCGTTGCTTGAGCAGGTAGCGAGGAGGGAAGATATTGGAGTGGCAGTCCGGGTTTTGTCCTCATTTCCCATTTACCCCGATGACCCGGTTTCCATCGAGATCATTGGTTCCGGCCCATTGACCGTATCTACAGAGGATGGTGCACGCATTCCGCTAACCGAAGATGTGCGCATCGATGATGTGTGGCATGGAACATTTTGGTCTGATGCGCCAGGGTGGAGTTCCTTATCGATTGCCGATGATTATCGACGGTCCGTGTTTACCTCAAAACCGGGTAATTGGAAATCCCTGCGCATTGCCAATCAGCAGAAGGCCAATGCCAGAATTTCCTCGTTTTCCCATTCGGCCGAGCTACGGCAAATCTACCAGCCCGTGCCTCAGATGATGTTCTTCATCCTCTTCCTTCTTTCTGTGGGTTTCGTGTGGTTGGCGCCGAAGTTGTAGGCATCCTTTATCTCCGTTGATCTTGATAATCTGTCGGATATAGGGTCATACATGGGTGTCTATCCGCGCCCCTGTAAGCATGCCTGCTGTAGATGGTGGTATGACCATTTTCATCAATAATCTCACCTTTGGCTGACGATTGTCATGCCCTGATTCGGAATTTTTTTGCTCTTTCAATGAAGCAATTCAGCTACCAAAATTGAAAGCATATGGATAATTCTGCCACCACCCTAACCACCGATTCACTGTTGGGTATCGGTGCCATGATTAGTTTGGTCATCGCCATTCTCATCTTTCTTTACCATGAGTTTCGGACCTTCCTGGTAAAAGACCCCAAAGCCAGGTATGACTATGTCAACACCCATGAAATCCGGTACTTCTGGTACGCGGTTATTGCCCTCATCGCCGCGGCAAGTTTGTATTTGAACAAGGTCGCCGGACCCAGAATTCCTGTTTCGGCCTCCTTGCTCCCTTATGTCAGGTTGTTCTTCCTCGCAGGCTTTGCGGTGGTTGCCTACCTGGTCCTTGCCAGTGGCGTACGACTTTTATACCCTCCAGTCATTGAGCGCCGGCTGAACAGGATACGGAGCACGCCTCGGATTTCTCCCGCAGGAAATGTGATGAGAAAGTTGCGCGAAGAAGAGGAGGCCGTACACCTCGAGCAAAGTGAGATTGATGCACAAGCCAGCACCATTCACTCGGCGGAGTATGATGTCTGGGTCGATGAAAAGTCGGGCTACAAGCGCGTTGAAAAGTACATGGGCTACCAGCATGCTGAAAAATGCGGTGAGTGTGGATTCTATACCATGAAAATCAACTCGGAAGAGATTACACGGAAACCTTCGGCTTCGGAAGAAGGTTTGCTAGTCAAGCACTACCGCTGCAGCTATTGTCATCACCGTGAGGCCCGTGAAGTGGTGATTGCGCGGTTGTCCAGTAACGCTTAGGAGTGGACAAGTCTGCGTGACAGCGAACACCTGATTGGGGCATGGTTGATTAGTGTCGACGCGGTACATTCACGTACTCGATGAGACAATCGCGAACGGTGAATGTCTATTTAACGCCATTGGCCATAGGCAACGATTTTCCACCCTAACCGTTATATCCATGTCTCCCATCAAGGGCTGCATGATCTTCGATATCCATATACCCAGCTACCCCCTCAGCCAGTTCGTTGAGAGTTTTGTCTACTACAAAGATTACAAACCAACACATGCAGTCGATCGGTTCCTCCCGGACGGGAACATCAATTTGATCGTTGATCTTACGGATTATCCCAAGTTCATTTACGACAACGATACCCTAAAAGAGATACAGTCGTGCCGCAATGTTTGGTTCTCCGGGATCAGGAATCGTTATATTACCATTCCGTCAGGAAGGGATAGTGAGATGTTCATCGTAAATTTTCACAAGGGAATGGCGTACCCGTTTGTGGAAATGCCGCTGTACGAACTAACAGATTATGTGGTGGATGGCGAGTTGGTCATGTCGGGTGAGATTCTGAACATCCGTGAGCAATTGCTGGTGGCAAGAACCCCCAAAGAGAAATTTATTTGTGTGGAGAGATGCCTCACAACATTGTACCGAAAAAAGCTTCACGTTAATCCTTTCGTAGGGTATGCCGTCCATGAGATTCTGAAGGCCCCACAAGCGGTGACAATCGGTGATATATCCCGGAAAGTTGGGTATTCACAGAAACACCTGATAAACATGTTTAAGAGTCATGTTGGCCTGACACCCAAAGCCTTTCTCAAAGTGATCCGGTTCCAGAAGGCTATTGGCGAGATAGAACTTCGTAAGACGCCCGATTGGGTGACGGTTGCTCATGAAAGCGGTTATTACGACCAGGCGCATTTTAATAATGATTTCAGGCAATTTTCAGGATTCACGCCTCAGCAGTACCTGGTGCAGCGCAGTGAGTACCTTAATTACATCGCCGTCGGGTAGGTAAAATATTTCCAATGCGGAGTAGGGTGGGTTTCGGTTCTTGCCTAAAAAAACAAGAGCAATGACATCATTCTACATCAATCACTGGGCCGTGCTCGTTTGCGCGGCCGCAAACCTTATGCTGGGCGCGTTGTGGTATTCACCTCTGATGTTCTACAAAGCCTGGATGAACGAGAACCGCTTTACGGAAGAGGATCTCAAGAAGGTTAATCCTGCAAAGACTTACGGTCTGACGTTGGTCTTTTCCACCATTATCTCTTACAACATGGCCTTCTTTCTCGGTGATAGCGCCACGGACCTTACCTGGGGAATGACAGCTGGATTCCTTGCGGGGTTTGGCTTTTCAGCGTTGATCTTTGCCATTATCGGTCTGTTCGAAATGCGATCCTGGCGGTATATCCTGATCAACGGAGGCTATATCACTGTTTACTTCACCCTTGTAGGCCTGATCCTTGGTGCCTGGCGCTGACCAATGGCATTATGGTCAAAACATCAGGAGAGTTGGAGCGTGAGTTCATCGCGACATCGCAGGAGAGAACGGGTAGAAGTCTGGAGCAATG
Organism: uncultured Ohtaekwangia sp.; assembly: GCA_964392375.1. GTDB lineage: Bacteria > Bacteroidota > Bacteroidia > Cytophagales > Cyclobacteriaceae > ELB16-189. Next base: position 5,077 of record CAYMPU010000054.1, read on the forward strand.
GCTTGCCCTGGTAAAAGCATCGGGTATCGTACATCGCAAGGACATGATGACCTGGTTAAAGCGAGGTCACGGATTGAATCACATGCACGCGCAATTCGTCATCGGCATCTTTAAAAACGACGGCAGATCGGTGTACAATGACGTTTGGCTGATGGACATTCATTTTAGCTGGAGCACGCATTTGCGTCCTGCGTTCGATGCACTATCTACCAGAATCATTAACCATTTTCCTGGGACGCAAGTCATTCCCAGGAAGACGCATTTGTCTTTCACGGCGGTACGCGAATTTGCTGCAGTTAGCATCAACCCAAAAGTGATTCGCCTTGCCCTTGATCTTGGTGACCAGCCTTTTGGTGATATTCTGGAGAAATCAACAGTCAAGGGGCTCATGGCGCGATTTACCCATATGATTACCTTTACTGAACCACGACCGACAGACATGGTGTTTGTACAGGCATCCTATCACCGTACCCATTCACTATGAAGGTCCTGGTTTTTTTCCTTGATCCTTCTGCTTGAATCCGGTAGACGTCGGCAAGGGAAGGTGCACATGTCGGGGAGTATGTTAACGACTTAAATGTCCGTACCCCCGACACCACACGCGTTGACTATGAATGGATTGAGCGCACTGCTAAGTAAATGCGGGTATACCCGTAATCTCATTACCCAGAATGAGCAGGTGGATATCATGCGTGCCTTCATACGTGACCACTGACTCGAGATTCATGCTGTGGCGCATGATGGAATATTCTCCGGTGATGCCCATACCGCCGTGAATCTGACGTGCCTCCCGTGCAATCTCAAGGGCGACGGCCACATTGTTGCGCTTGGCAAGTGATATCATCGGCGTTGTTGCCTTGCCTTCGTTCATCAATGTACCTAAACGCCAGTTGACGAGCTGGGCCTTGGTAATCTCTGTGAGCATCTCGGAAAGTTTCTTCTGTACCAATTGGAATGATCCAATTGGTTTTCCAAACTGAATACGCTCAGCGGCATAGCGACGAGCGGACTCATAACAATCCATGGCGGCACCCAAAGCACCCCAGGCAATACCATAACGCGCGGAATCGAGGCACATGAGTGGCGCGCCAAGTCCGCTCTTGTTGGGGAGGAGGTTTTCTTTGGGAACTTTGACATTGTCAAATACCAGTTCACCCGTAGCGCTCGCACGGAGCGACCACTTACCGTGTGTTTCGGGCGTAGAGAAGCCCGGCATGCCGCGCTCAACAATCAGACCATGTATCCTTCCGGCTTCATTCTTTGCCCAGACAACAGCTACATCTGCTTTCGGTGAGTTGGAGATCCACATCTTCGCGCCGTTGAGCAGATAGTGGTCACCCATGTCCCTGAAGTTGGTCACCATGCCGCTGGGGTTCGAGCCGTGGTCGGGTTCGGTCAAACCAAAACATCCCAGCCATTCTCCGGAGGCAAGCTTGGGTAAGTACTTTTTGCGTTGTGCCTCTGATCCAAATTTGTAGATCGGGTACATCACCAGCGAACCTTGCACTGAAGCCGTAGAGCGCATACCGGAGTCACCACGCTCGATCTCCTGCATCAATATACCGTAAGAAATGTAATCCAGTCCGCCGCCACCATATTCCTGTGGGATGGTGGGTCCAAAGGCGCCAATCTCGCCGAACTTCTTCACGATCTCATAGGGGAAATGTGCCCGCTGTGCCCAGTCTTCGATGTAAGGACTGATCTCGCGTTTCACAAAATCACGGATGGAAGAGCGAATGAGTTTATGCTCTTCGGTGAGCAGACTATCGACCATGTAAAAGTCGGGATGGTCGTAAACGTCTTGTTTGAGGGATTTCTTTGCCGGTGTGTTGGAGGCCGTTACAGATGCCATACAATTTGTTAATTTGCTTCAAATTTAGCGATAAGAATGGATACTTCCGTCGATCCGGCCCTACGCGATTTACTCGCCAAGCTGCAGCAGAAATACGACGTCATGGGCCAGGATCTTACTTCCTACCTCGACGGGCTACTCCATGCCGACTACCGCACGTATTGGGA